>MGWJ01000194.1 GCA_001800945.1 Flavobacteria bacterium RIFCSPLOWO2_12_FULL_31_7 | reverse complement strand
GTTCAATGTACTTACTATAAACTTATTAATATTATTATCACCTGCTTCTTGTTCGGGTGTAAGTATTATACCAGTATCAAAACCTTCGGCAACAATTAGTGGTTTGGTTATTGTATTGCCATCATTTTTATATTTTATATATACAGTTGCATTTCCATAAGCATAAGGTCCGTTGCCATAAGGCGTTGTTGCAGCAATTGTGATTTTTTGATAGCCTGATATATTTGATGTGGCTGCAGAAGTCTCTGGTACTAAAGTATTATTTGGGTTAGTATATGGTACAGCATTTAAACCTTCTTCAATTTCAATTTTTGAATGACTTAATAATGTTTGTCCATTGGTTAGCGTAATTTTATATTTCCAAATGTAGGTATTGTTTTGAGTATAAGATACATTGATTAATTGGTCATACGATACAATTCTATAACCTAAACCATCAGAAAAATCTACTTGAATATTTTGAACTGTTGCAGGATAGTTTGTTAAAAATAGATTTCCAGGTAATTTTACTTGAAAATTATATCCTTCATATTTTGCAATTGACGAAGTCATTGCAAAAAGTTGTTTTTCTTCATACGGATTTTGCCAAACTGCCCCCACATATTTATCTGAAAATTGGTTATTGTTGTAATTCAGTTTGTTAGGATAAGCATTATCTTCAAAGCGATTATATTTGAAGTACTGGCCACTTAGTGTAATTACACCATTTGTTCGTTGTGTGTACCAACGAGTTGCATACTCTTGAGGTGTTATGAAACCAGTGTTAATATTGTTGCTTACCCTACACATAAGTAATGTTTTGTAAATATCAGAGATTGTCTGCGAATTAGTGTAAGTGGAGTCTGTTAGCGTTCCATTGAATGCTTGTAGATTTGTAAATTCCATACCAAAATCTAATAAAATACCGTGAGGAACACGGTTTTTGTCAAGATTTTGAAAAACCTGTAAGGTTTTTGTTTTAAACTCAGTATTAATTTGTTGTTGTGCAATGCTATAAAAGGAAAGCAATGCAAAAAAATAATGAAAAAATAAATTTGAATTTCATACTTTTGTATTTAGAATTAATAAAATTGTGGAAGATTTTTTAATTTGATTGCGTAGGATTTCTATCTAATAGGAATCCTACTTTTTTGGTTGTTTTATTTCATAGTTTTCGTGTTTAATAGTGCATGTCGAAACGACCACTTCGTATTTGTACAGTTTCACCAGCTGAATTTTCTGAATCAAACCAAAAAGTCCCTGAAATAATAGAATTTGATAAATCTAAGTGAGTAATTTTTAGTTCACCAGTTTTTATTGTATTAGTATAGAAAATATTGCTTGGTGTTGGCAAATACATTCCCCCCGCTCCCATAAAATCCCCATTGTCTAACATGTTTTTGTTTAATAGATATGTTTCATTTACTTGTAAAGTTGTTTTTTTAGATTGTAACATGACGCTTTTCGCTTCTCCATTTCTAAAATCGCTAAACCTAAATGTGAAATAAAATTGGCCATCAATAAATTCATAATTGCATTGAAGTTCTGGAGTTAAGCCTTCTTGATGCGGGATAAAAACTTGACCATTTATTAAACAACCTGCGGTATTGGCACCTGTTTGTGTTTCTGCTGGTAGTTGGTCGCTACCAGAAAATGGATTATTATCATTATTGCAACAACTTAAAGTAAAAGTTATTAATAGTAAAAAAAGTAATTTTTTCATAGTTGGTTGTTTTAAAACATTTTCAAATATAGCAATCTATTGTTATGACAATGTTATTTCTGCGCAATTTTGGTAGTGTTGCCACCAACGGGCCGCGGCTTGCTGAAGTGGCGACTTCGTAAGTTTTTTATTTGATGCTAATATACAATTTCTTGCGAAAAGTGAACGTGATTTTAAAGAAAAAGTCGCCATTTTAGCAAACCGCTGTTGTAGGCAGTTTTATTTTTTTTCAAGAACACTTGGATTTAAAACATCTTCTAAATTCCCATTTTTTAGTAAATCTGTTATAGTTCTTTCAATACATTCTCTTGTAAGTTCTTTAACAAATAAATCAGGCGCAATTTGATATAAACCATTTAGATTTTCTCCACTTTTTTCATCAGTTTCTTTTGCCGTTTCTAAAAACTTATAAGTCCAAACATTTATTCCGTAATGTTTACCATTTGGCAAATCAACGCTAATATTGCAGAATTCATTTTCCATATCAGAATCTGTAAAATCTGCGTGTTCAAATTCAAGCCAAAGTTTAAAGTCAGTCATTAGATTTGTTTAATTTGATGTTCGGTTTTTCGGTTTCCAGGTGGTTTCAAGTTTCTAGCGCAATTTTTTGGTTTTAAACTTTACCGTTTTATTTCCCGTATTTTTGCACCAAATTTTGAATGATTTGGTTTCAAAATTCGAGAATAAAACTACGTTATTTTTTTGAATAATTGTCATTTTTTAAATAAAATTTTGGTTCATATATAACCTTGAAATAGTGTTTAATGGCGATTCATATTCTAGTATTTTTCTAGGTCTTCCATTGAGTTGATTTTGGACTTCGTTTAGTTCTTTTTTAGTTACTAAATTGAAGTCAGTTCCTTTAGGGAAATAATCTCTAATAAGTCCGTTTGTATTTTCATTAGTTGGTCTTTCCCAAGGGGAATATGGGTGTGCAAAATAAACTTTTACTTTGGAGTTTTTAGTGAATAATTTGTGTTGAGCCATCTCTGTTCCGTTGTCATAAGTCAGGGATAATTTTAAATGTTTTGGGATGTTTGCAAATGCTTTTTCAAAAGCTTTTCTGACCGATGTTGCATCTTTCTTTTTTAATGGTACAATGATTAAAAATCGAGTAGTTCTTTCTACTAATGTTCCAATGGCACTTTCTCTGTTCTTACCTAGTACTAGGTCGCCTTCCCAGTGTCCTGGTATTTCACGAGTGAGTACTTCTTCAGGTCTTTCATCAATACGAATTGGGTCTTTTATTGTTGTTCTTTTATCGGCACCACGACGTACGTTTCCTCTGTAATTTCGTTTTTGACGTAGTTGGGAAATGAGTAGTTTTTCGACCTCTTTTTTAGGTTGAACATAGATGTGATAATATATACTTTCATGAGATATTTGCATGGTTGGATCGAACGGATAAAACTGTTTTAAAGCATTAGAAATTTGTTGTGGTGACCAATGTAATTCAAGATGTGAATATACAAAATTTTTGAGTTTCGGATTACTTTCAATTTTAGTTTTTCCAAGTCTTCTATCGAGAAGATTATGGACAAAATTTACTTCCGCTTTTAAGTTCTGATACGATCCTTTTTTTACTCTTTTTAGTTCTCTGGAAATAGTACTTGGATGAACCGATAGAGTAGAGGCTATTTGCTTTTGATTTTTACCAAGAGCAATTAGTTTTTCAATCTCAATTCTATGGTTTCGATTTAGTCTTTTGTAGGTTGTTTTCATAATACAATTTTAAGTTATTTTTTTGTCTTAAAATTGCGTTAGATTCTTGATTCTGCGCCAAAATTGCCTACAACGTTCCGGCGCTTGGCGAGGTTGCGAACTTCGGAAATGATTATTTTCTATCAAAGATAAAATTTCTTGCGAAATGTAAACGTGAATTTACTACAAAATTCGCAATCTTGCCAAATGCCTGTTACCAGTAGTACTTACTTAGTAAATATCTTTTGTTTCGTTTCGTTCTTCTAAAATTTGTTTAATCGCTATCTTCGCTTCATCAACTAATTTATAATTATTTTCTCTTCTGATCAATTCTTCTGATGATAGATTTTGAAATTCACGTTTGAAAATTGCAATTTTATTTTCTTTTGCTTTTTCTAATTCCTCTGGCTCTTCTCCAAACCATTTTTCTTTTAAGCTCATCAATTCGCCCAATCTTGTAATGATTAAAACTAATAATAATACTAAAGGCAATAAATGGAAAATACCAATTCTTGCATCAAAAGCATTACCGAACTTTATAAAATCAAAAGTAGAAAGAGTTAATATAAATACTAATATTCCTAAACTCATATCTCTTTTTTTCAAAGCAAGAGCAATTGAAACAATCGTAAGGCTTATTATTCCAAAGTAAGATTGAATTCTTAAATTTGGATTATAAATTATTGATATTATTAAAAATATCCAGAGGATTGTTACAATTAATATTTCAGTTTTCTTTTTGCGCATTTTTGGTTTAGTATTACTGGTAACGTTCCGGCGCTTGGCGAGGTTGCGAACTTCGGAACCGATTATTTTCTATCAAAGATAAAATTTCTTGCGAGAAATAAACCCGAATTTACTACAAAATTCGCAATCTTGCCAAACGCCTGTTAACTGTTGTTTTTATTTTTTAATGAGTTGCTTATCTTCTTCGATTAAGTTTTTTACTTTATATTCTATTAAGTCTTTGATTGGAAAACCAAGAATGGGTATTGCTTTATTTTTATTAATTTTAAAAAAGGGTTTTGGATATAATAACTCAATATTTCGTTTTGGAATATCTTTTAAATCTACATAGACTGATTTATCAAGTTTTATCTCTTTTAAGTTCAACTTTAATCCTTCTTCTATTCTATAAACACTACCAAAATTAAGTAGTCCAATCCATTCTTTATTTTTTGTTTTATGTATTTCATTGTATTGATACTTTCGATGAAAATAATATTTTTCATCTTGACTTTTTGAAATGTATAAAATAACATTTTTAAATTCAGCAAAATTTGGTTTTCCATAATGGTCATAAGCAACAAACTCAATAGTGTCAGATTTCAAATCATTATATAAATTTTTAAGAACTTTATATTTTAATTTAAAAGCTCTGTCCATAACATAAGATTTTCGAAAAATTGTATCGCCAGTTTCTTTGTCAATTTCTATTTTTTTTTCTTCTGTATTGTTTGGATCAAATTCTTCAATTGAAATTTTTTCGCCAATAAAAGCAAATAAATTCACATTAGGGTTTTCTTGATAGAAATCTATTTCCATATCTGTTTGTGAATATGAAAATGAGAAAAAGAGTAGAAATAAAATTATTATATTTCGATTATTCATTTTTTTTTACATTTCGTTCGGAGAAAATAACAGTTAACGTTCCCACGCTTGGCGTCAGTTGCGAGCTTCGGAACGATTTATTTTCTATCAAAGATAATATTTCTTGCGAAAAGTGAACGTGAATTTACCACAAAATTCGCAATTGCGCCAAACGTGTGTTGTGTGTAGTTTTTTTATTTACAAAAGTCAATTATATAATTTCGAACTTTAAAATTTCTTAAATCACCAACTTTTAAAAATGAATTACAAGCCTCATCATTTTTATTTACAGCCAAATATGAAATTCCTAAATTAACAAAAGCCTCACTGTATAAAAAACCTAATCTTTCTTTTATAGAATCTAATTCCATAATGTTAAGTTTTTCGTATTCGTTTATTGCTTTATCAAATTCATTATTTTCAAAATGTAAATTTCCTTTTTGAAGAATTGAATAAAACTCTTTCTCTATTTTTTCAGTTAGACCTTTATACATTTGAAAAAAGTTAAAGTTATGTTTTATCAAAAAGTCTTTACCACTTTCATTCTTGAAATATATTTCAGCTTTATTTAATGCGATGATAAATTCGTTATCAAATGATTTTGAAATTCCGCTCAAAATTTTAATATCTTTAATTTTTCCTTCTTTTGTTAAAACAAATTCTGATTTGAATAAATTATTTTTTGTAGATTCTGATGTATATTTCGAAATATTTTTTCTTAAAAAATCTTCAAATGTTAGCTCGTTATTAAATTGTGGTTTATAAATTTCATTTGAAATGTAAAGTGTATCTTGATTTCTTATTTCAATATTTGATTTGAATTCAATGTTTTTATTTAGAAAATCTTCTTTTTTTGATAGAATTTGGATTTTGTTATCACCTTTTTCTTGAATTAATAAATAGTTATTTTCGAATGAAAAAAGTAATTCTCTAAAATCTAGTTTTATTGAATTATTTGTGTATTTAGCATTGAATTTTTGATCATTTATTTTAATGTAG
>MGWJ01000193.1 GCA_001800945.1 Flavobacteria bacterium RIFCSPLOWO2_12_FULL_31_7 | reverse complement strand
ATTATTGCTAAACCTCGTGAGAAATTTACAGAACCTGAAAAGCAAGTATTAGACCAATTCATCATGAAAGGTGGAAAAACACTTTGGTTAGTAGATGGAACAACTGCTGAAATGGAGCAACTTTACAACGAAAGTGGTACGACTTTAGTTGCTGCTAACGATTTGAATTTAACAGATATGTTCTTCAAATACGGATTCAGAATTAATCCACAAATGATTAAAGACGAACAAGGAACTCCATTAAAATTAGCGACAGGTAACGAAGGAAGCGAAAGCAATATCGAGCCATATAACTGGAAAATGGCGCCATATATTTACCCAGCTTCAAAACATCCAATCGTAAAAAACACAGATGGAGTAAAATTCGATTTCTGTTCGCCAATTGAACTTTTAAAATCGGATGTAAAAAAGACTATTTTATTAGAAAGTTCTCAGTTTTCAAAAGTTATAGGTACACCTACAACAGTTTCTTTAGAAATGATTGGTGAAGAAACCTCACCAAAAGATTATGCAAATGGTGGATTTATTCCTGTTGCCGCATTATTAGAAGGTTCTTTTACTTCTATGTACAACAATCGTGTATTACCTTTTAAAGATGATAAATTCTTAAACAAAAGTGTACCCACAAAAATGATTGTGATTTCTGATGGTGACGTAATAAAAAACCAATTAGATAAAGGTGCACCTATTGAATTAGGCTACGATAAATACACCGGACAATATTTTGGAAACAAAGAATTTATCCTAAATAGCGTCAATTACCTTTTAGATTATAACGGACTTATTAACATTAGAAGTAAAGATGTAACCTTACCACTTTTAGACAAACAGAGTGTTCACGACAGTTATAGTCAAACCCAAATGCTAACGGTAGCGTTACCTATAGTATTATTAGGAATCTTCGGATTTTTATTTACCTTTTTAAGAAAGAAGAAATACAACCGCTAGTTGTTAATAAGTAAATTTTTAGATTAAGCAGTAACCCATTATATTTGTAAAGCAAAAAAATAGATGATGATGAATTTTATAGTATCCAGTTCGTATTTATTAAAACAATTACAAGTTTTAGGAAGCGTTATTAATAGTAATAACACCTTACCTATTCTTGATAATTTTTTATTTGAATTAGATAACAATCAATTACACGTTTCAGCTTCTGACTTAGAAACTACTATGTCAGCAAGTTTAGAAATAGAATCAAACAGTACAGGAAGTGTTGCTATACCAGCAAAACTTTTGTTAGATATTTTAAAAACATTTCCAGAACAACCACTTACTTTTACAGTTGAAGAAAACAATACAGTAGAAATTAGCTCAAACTCTGGAAAATACGCTATTGCTTATGCAGCTGGCGAAGAATTCCCGAAAGCAGTAGCTTTAGAAGATCCATCTACAACAGTAATTCCTGCTGAAGTTTTAGCAACTGCAATTGGAAAAACAATTTTCGCAACAGGAAATGACGATTTACGTCCAGTAATGAGTGGTGTATTTTTCCAATTTTCTACAGAAGGTTTAATCTTTGTTGCTACTGACGCTCATAAATTAGTAAAATATGCTCGTACAGATGTAAAAGCATCTCAAAGTGCCGAGTTTATTATGCCTAAGAAACCTTTAAATATTTTAAAAGGAATTTTAGCTACATCTGATGCAGAAGTAAAAGTAGAATACAATGATTCTAATGCTACGTATTCATTTGAAAACTATGTATTAACGTGTCGTTTGATTGACGGAAAATACCCTAATTACGAAGCGGTTATTCCTAAAGAAAATCCAAATAAATTAATCTTGAGTCGTGTTACTTTTTTAAACTCGGTTCGTCGTGTGGCGATTTTTGCTAACAAAACTACGCACCAAATTCGTTTAAAAATTGCTGGTACGGAATTAAATATTTCTGCTGAAGATATTGATTATTCTAACAAAGCAGATGAACGTTTAACTTGTGATTACCACGGTGACGATTTACAAATTGGTTTCAACTCGCGTTTTTTAACGGAAATGTTGAACAATTTAACCAGTGACGAAATTCAATTAGAAATGTCATTACCAAACAGAGCCGGAATCCTTACTCCTATTGACGGATTAGATGAAGGTGAAACAGTTACTATGTTGGTAATGCCAGTAATGTTGAATAACTAAAATTTCGAGTATACATAATAGGATTGAGAAACAAACAACATTCTTAATTCGAAATTATATATAACTAACCTAAACTACTACTATGAACCACGATTGCTGAAAAGCGATTGTGGTTTTTTTTTGATAAGTTGGGTACGCGTATGACGCAGATTGAAATGGATTGTACGGATTTTTTTGATAAGATTGTGGTTACTTTGCGAATAATAGGCACGCAGATTTAAAGGATTGAAATGATTTTTTAAAATTCGAGAAATTCGATAATTCGTGGCAAAATTTTAAGGTAACGTTTGTCATGCTGAAAGCATCTCACCCAATATAATTCACGTCAGTATTAAGAACAAACAATAAGAGATCCTTTCAGGATGACAAGTTTGTGGTTGCATTGCGAATAATTGGCACGCAGATTTAAAGGATTGAATGGATTTATTTAAATTCGATAATTCGTGGCAAAAAAAAATTAACGCACCGTTTGTCACCCTGAAAGGGTCTCAAGCAATATAATTCACGTAAGTATTAAGAACAAACAATAAGAGATCTTTTAACTTCGTTGAATCTTCGATTTCAGGATGACAAGATTGTGGTTATGTTGTGGTGAAAGTTTGCTTTTTTTATTTCCTGCAAGGTTTCCAAAACCTTGTAGGTAATTTCTATTTGATACTTACAAGGTGGAAAAAAGACCTTGCAGGAAATGAAAAAGTAATTATAAAAACAAAAACTTCTATTATAGACCCGATAGGAACGGTATCTCCCGATTTTTCATCGGGAATATAGTGGATAGCGGGACAAGTAGTGAATTGGAAACAAAATGTCTTCTCCTAAAAAAACTAATCACTTTTCACTAATTACTAATCACTAAACTTTATCTTTGCATTTCAAAACCCAAAATATGATTCCACACGAAACCATAGTTGCCTTAGCTACACCATCAGGTGCGGGAGCGATTGCTGTTATAAGATTATCAGGTGCCAATGCGATTGCGATTGCTGCTGAAGTATTTGAATCGGTTTCGGGAAAGGATATTAGTAAGCAAAAAACGCATACGATACATTTGGGTCATATTGTGGATGGCACAAAGGTGTACGACCAGGTTTTACTTTCTATTTTTAAAGGTCCGAATTCGTATACCGGTGAAAATGTGGTGGAAATATCTTGTCATGGTTCGGTTTTTATTCAACAACAAATTATCCAATTATTACTTCGTAAAGGCGCAAAAATGGCACAAGCGGGTGAATTCACTTTAAGAGCCTTTTTAAACGCTAAATTAGATTTATCTCAAGCAGAAGCTGTTGCTGACTTAATTTCATCCGACAACGAAGCCAGTCACCAAATAGCGATGCAACAAATGCGTGGCGGATTTAGTAATGAAATTGCCAAATTGCGTGAAGAATTACTAAACTTTGCTTCATTAATTGAATTAGAATTAGATTTCGCAGAAGAAGACGTAGAATTTGCTGACAGAACAGCGTTTTACGAATTATTAACGCGAATTGAATTTGTTTTAAAACGATTAATCGACAGTTTTGCAGTAGGAAACGTGATTAAAAACGGAATTCCAGTGGCAATTGTGGGTGAACCTAACGTTGGGAAATCGACACTTTTGAATGCTTTATTAAACGAAGAACGTGCTATTGTTTCCGACATTGCAGGAACAACACGTGATACAATTGAAGACGAATTGGTTATTAATGGTATTGGTTTTAGATTTATTGATACGGCCGGAATTCGTGAAACGAAAGATGTGGTGGAAAGTATCGGGATTCAGAAAACTTTTGAGAAGATTGAACAAGCACAAGTTGTTTTGTTTATTTTGGATGGAAGTGGGATGCTGGAAGCTGGAAGTTTAGAAGCTGTAAAAGTAGAAATTGAGCGTATTAAAAATCAATATCCACAAAAAGCCTTACTTACTTTAATCAACAAAAAAGATCTACTACCAGAGGCTTTAATTACTAAATTCAATTCAAATATTGAAAATTTAATCTTAATCAGTGCTAAAAACAAAGAAGGAATTGAAGATTTGAAAAATCAATTATTATCATTTGTCAACACGGGTGCTTTACGAAATAATGAAACGATTGTAACCAACACACGTCATTATGATTCGTTATTAAAAGCTTTAGAAGAAATTCAGAAAGTACGTTTTGGTTTAGACAACAACATTTCTTCGGATTTTATGGCGATTGATATTCGACAAGCACTCTTCCACTTCGGAGAAATTACTGGGCAAGTATCTAATGATGAGTTGCTTGGTAATATTTTTGCGAACTTTTGTATTGGGAAATAAATTAGCTTTCTTTTAGTTTTCTTTGATGTCTTTTCCTTGACCTACAAGGATTTACGAGTATTTATACTTGTTTATGATTTCCTATATTATTACATTTGTTACATCTAATGTACACCTTGAGATTTAAAAGGTGTAAAAATGTACACCTGTGAAAATTAGTTTAAAGAAGAAAAAATTAAAGAATGGCATGTTTAGCCATTACATAGAATACTACAAAGGCTCTCAACTTGATAAAGATGGCAAACGTATTCATATTAGAGAATTTGAATATCTAAAAGAATATTCATACCAAGATCCTAAAACACCAGCCGAAAAAAAAGAGAATAAAAATGTGGAAAAGTTATGTGATGAAATTTTCACAATCAAGAAAACTTCATATATACAAGGTAAATATGATATTAAAGACACCGTTAAATCTAAAAGACGTTTTTTAGACTACTTTGTAGAAAAAACTGAAGAAAAAGTTGATTCACCTAAAAATTACGGAAACTGGACTGCTACCCTGGTTCATTTAAAAAGATGTATAGCTCCAACCATCTTGTTTGAAGATATTGATGAAACCTTCGTTAAACAAATTAGAGTTTATTTTGATAAAGAAGCCAAAACAAAAAGCGATTTACCTCTTTCACTTAATTCTAAATACTCTTATTTTAATAAGTTTAAAGCATGTTTGAGAGCTGCATTTGATGACGGATATCTGTCAATCAATTATGCTTCAAAAGTCAAATCATTTGAACAAGCTGAAAGTCAAAGAGAATATTTAACACATCAAGAATTACAAGCTTTAGCTAGTACTAATTGTAAATATGCGGTATTAAAAAAAGCTTTTATTTTCTCATGTTTAGGTGGTCAAAGATGGTCAGATATAAACGCAATGCTTTGGTCTGAAGTTAGAGACGAAGACAATGGAGTAAGTAGAATCAACTTTAGACAAGAAAAAACTGAAGGTGTTGAATATTTATACATTTCAAAACAAGCTCGAGAATTATTAGGTGAAAGACAACATCCATCGGAAAGGGTCTTCAAAGGTTTAAAATATGGAGCTGTGTACAATAATGAAATTGTACGTTGGTGTAACCGAGCTGGAATATCAAAACATATAACTTTCCACAGTGCGCGCCACACGAATGCCGTTTTATTACTAGAAAACGGGGCAGATATTTATACGGTTTCAAAACGCCTTGGTCATCGGGAGATTCGTACTACAGCGATTTACGCTAAGATTGTAGATCAAAAAATGAAAGAAGCAGCTAATTTAATTCCAATTTTAAACTTTACAATTTAATGTTATGATAAATAAATATTTCAAATGCGACCGTAAATTACAAAAGTTGAGCCATTCACTTATTTCTTTTGACAATTCAAATAAAATGAAAAAAAAATTAATTAAAAAGATTTCTAAATTAAACGAGTTTCAATTTATAATGCTTTTTAATGGATTTATTATTGAAAAAGGAATTGATGAAGTAACTGAGAATGAATTAATGCTATTTATTTTAACTGATAAAATCCATTATCCAAATAATCCTCATTTAGGAATAGATATTTATGAAAATGAATATCTTAGTGATGATGAATTAAAAGAAATTAAGAACTCTGGAATTACATTAACACATGAAAGTTTTAATTGCAAAAACAAAATTGAAAAATTAGTTAAAAATCTATTTATTGTACCATACCAAATAGATAATTATAGTGAAGAGCCACTTTTAAACGAACAACTAAAAAGATACAATGAAAGTTCAATGGAATTCTTAAAAGAGTTCCCAACAAACACCCAAATAACAAAGCTTAATTATTTAAGAGACAAAATAATCAATAACTTTTTGACTGAAATATCAATTTTAAGTCATTACATTACAAAAAACATTAGCTTAAAAAATACTGAAACAAATAAAAAAAATTACCTTATTTTCATTTTAGAAAAAATATTAAAACTTGAAGAAAAATTAATTGAATTGGATGAAGTTATAGTAACTAAAATAAATAGCTACAATGTAAAAAGAGATGGTAATTATTTTATTGATACTAATACAGAATTATTAAAAAAACTATATTCTGAATTAGAAAAAAGTGACTTCATTGATATACACAAAACTTCTCAAGAAGAATTCATAGAAGTGTTAAAATCTGATTGGGATGAACATAATTCAATAATTCATCTAAAAATGGATGGTATTCAATTTGGTTACTTTATTGAATGCGTATTTTATTATTTAAAGGTTAGAATTCAATTGTCAAGTATAGAATATGCCGGTAATATTAAAACTAAAAATGGGATAATAAATGCTCGTTCAGTTTCTTCATCATATTCCAAGTCTAAAAAGCAAGAAAAAAAACCTAAAAGAGAGAAAGATTTACAGTCTATATTTGAAAAATTAAAAATTAAATAAAAAAGATTAACATATTAACCTTTTAATCTTTTCATATTTTCCTTTACTGACATTTGCTTTTATAAACTTAAAAAAAGTAAAAATATGGACGTAAATGAAGTAATTATCGAGAAGCTTAATAAGCTTGAAACATTACTTGTAAGTAGTGTAAAACAAATTTTAACTGTTGAAGATCTAATTAATTACACAGGATTCTCACGAAGTTATATTTACAAATTGGTACATAAGAATATCCTACCCTATTCTAAACCAAATGGAAAAACTTTGTTCTTCCAAAAAAACGAGATTGATTCTTTTCTTCTACAAAACAAATCCGTTTCAAATGCACAATTGACACAAAAAGCATTTGATTATGTATCTAAATCTAAGTAAAAAAGCACAATTTAACTGGAATTAAATTGTGCTTTTATTTTTTTAATCTCTTTGTATATGTGCATTGCAAATATACAATAATTCTGTTATTGTATGAAAAATAAATCTCAAAATATGCTGTATCAATCTGATACAGCATCAAATACCATATTTGATAGAATCATCAAATACATTAATTCTAAATATCGAATTCGCTTCAACACTATTTCATTGGATTATGAGATAAACATAATTGGAAGTGATAATTGGGAATCGTTAAATCTTAATTCATTACTAATCGAATTAACTAGGAACAATATTGAAACAAATTACAATAAGCTAGAAATTCTTATCAAATCAAACTTAATTGAAAGATACGATCCAATTAAAGAATACTTTTTAGAGCTGCCAAAATGGAATAGTAAAATAGATTACATCAAAAAATTAGCTTCTTATGTAAAAACTAACGATGATGAAGCGTTTACTTATCATTTAAAAAAATGGTTTGCTAGAGCCGTTATATGTGCTTTTGAAAAAGATAAAATAAACAAACATTGTTTGGTCTTGGCAAATGGCGACCAACATGCTGGAAAATCAACCTATTTTCAAAAATTCATTCCAAAAAAGCTTTCAAATTATATCGCTGAAGATATTGGAACGGATAAAGATTCTCGAGTTAAGATGTGTAAGAACCTAATCATTAACCTAGAGGAATTATCTGTTATTGGTAAAACTGAAGTGAACTATTTAAAATCACTAATCAGTAAAGTTTTTATCAACGAACGTCTTCCCTACGAACGACGAGCTGAAAACTTGCCTCGTATTTGTTCTTTTGTTGGCTCAACTAATATGGTTGATTTCCTTACTGATGAAACTGGTTCTGTTAGATGGATAATTTTTGATGTTATTGGAAGAATTGACTTCACCTATTCTAAAGAAATATTGATTGACGATGCCTGGAGCCAAGCTTACTATTTAGCTTATCATGACAAAAACTTTGAGCCTGAATTAACACAGAAAGATATTATTGATAATGAGAAGAGAAATGAAAAATATACTAGTTATACTATTGAGCAAGAAATGATACTTAAATACTTCGATAAAACGGATAATATCATCTATTTCAATACAGCTACAGATATCATGAGCAAACTTATTCCACTTGGAATAAAACTCAACAGAGAAAAAATTGGCAAAGCATTAAGTGGATTCAAATATATTAGAATCAAACATCCACAAAAACAGGTATATGGGTATTTAGCAAAACCAAAGTTTAATATCAGTCCTGTTGAAATTATGAATAATTAGAAAATGTACTTACCTAACTTACCTACTTACCTAGACCCTTACATAATAAGACTTTTTTTTAAGGTAAGTATATATAAATTAACCTACCTATACTTACCTTAAAAACTTAGGTAACAAGGTAACTAATAGGTAATCAATAAAAACTTTGTGATCAACTGAATTTATTGACTTAGGTAAGTAGGTAGCCAAAATCGGCAAATAATTAGATAACGAAAATCAGAAATTGAACTTAAAGGAAATAAATGAGAATTTTATTTTCTCTTTTTCCCTTAAGTAAATCTTTTTTTGAAGTTGTCAGGAGTTAAAAAATCAATTTAAAAAAATCATCCGTCGAGTTAACCATACGGAGTAGTTATAGCCCACTATAACTAGAACAGAAAAAATTCTAGTTGTGGGCTCTCCCGAGGGGGTCTGCGACGCTTTAAATTCGTTAAATATGGAAAAATCCTCAATACATTTTGAAAACATTAAACCTACTAGTCAATCTCATAATTTAAGACAAAGAGATTTTGATTATGTTAGAAAAGATTTAACAAAATTCAACAAATCATATGGTGATATGAAACCACATTCTGAAGTGATTGAAGAATTTAAAAAATTAATCAAAGAGAAAACCGGAAGATCAGCTCAAGCAAAAGCTAAGTTTTTAATTGAGGGAGTTTTTCTCTTTAAAAAAAATCACACAGATAAAGAACTCTGTCAAGTAGCTGATAATTTTGGAATAGAATTCAAGGTCAGAGTAAAAGAACTTCATATCCATAGAGATGAAGGTCATTATGACAAAACAAATAATGAGTGGAAACCAAACTATCATGCCCATTTAGTTGTAGAAAATATAAATAGAGAAACAGGAAAGTCTGTAAAATGGGACAAAATAGATCTGTCGAGAATACAAGATTATTTTGCTGAAGCACTAAATATGCAAAGAGGTATTAAATCTGATAAAAAACACTTAAGAGCCCTAGAATTTAAAGTCAAAAAAGAACAAGAGAATTTAGATAATATACAAAATGAAAAAATAGCCGTTCATAGCAAAAAAGCACTAGAATTAAAAGGTAAAATTTTTATTGATTAATTCAAAACATTAAATTTAGATGAACAAAATAAATATAAAGAACATCTTAAAAAGCATCCTTTATCAGAGGAATATTTTAAAAATTTAAAAGAACAAGAAAAGCAAAAATCTAAAACTCTTAAAAACAAACTATAACCAAGTAACGTTAATATGGCAAAAATAATTCTAATTACTCATCAAAAAGGAGGAGTAGGTAAAAGTACTCTAACCTTCAATTTAGCACAAAATTTTTCTAATAATTCTAATGTTGCTGTACTCGATTTCGACTTACAAGGTAGTTTGAGTCAATTAAAAGAAGTCGTTACTGGTTTCGACATAATTCCATTTGTGGAGGAAATAAATAGCATTTCAAACTTAAAATACGATTTTATTTTTATTGATACGCCGCCTTATTTATCAAATCATCTATCAAAATTGATTCAAATTGCAGATTTGATTCTGGTCCCAACCAAAGCCGGAATATTAGATATATTGGCTATTAAAAGTACCTTGAAACTTATTGAACAATCGCATAAATCAAATTCAACTCTCATAGTATTTAACATGATTAAACCGAATACTACATTAACACAAGATATATTAATTAGCTTAAAGGAATATAATGTACCAATTGCTAAAACATACATCAGTGATTTAGTTGCTTTCACAAGGTCTGTTATTATGAAAGGAGTTACAAATGATTGTAATGCAAAATTTCAATTAGACCAACTAACAAAAGAAGTTTTGTTATTGTTACTATAAATATATATTTCTATAATTCTATAAATATATATTTCTATAAATCTATAATTATATAAACATCTGTAACTATGAAATCAGAAAATATAAATGACCTAATAAATCAGGTTAAGTCTAACAATGAACAAAACATAATTCAAAAAATTGTACCTATTTCTAATAAAG
>MGWJ01000192.1:2333-9595 GCA_001800945.1 Flavobacteria bacterium RIFCSPLOWO2_12_FULL_31_7 | reverse complement strand
AACAAAACCAAAATTTATGTTGCTGGTTGCGGAGTTGGACAAAAAACTGATAGCTTAACTTTAGGAACAAGACACGGAAAACTTAAAACATATTACGAAAATGGAAAATTGAAAAGCGTTTCAAATTTTCACTGCGGCTTACGACAAGGAAACTTTTATGATTATTATGAAAATGGAATTATAGAAACTCAAGAGTTTTACTTTGAAGACAAACTTAAATCTTCTCATTATTATAATGAACATGGAATTATTCAAGAAACCGAAAACATAGAATATAATTTCAAAAAAACTCGAAATTATAAAACGACACTTCATAAAGAATTTTATGTAAATGGAGATTTGAAAATAGAAAATAGAATTGTCGAAAAAGAAAATGATATTGAAACTGAATATTATAATGAGTATTATCAAAACGGCTTTTTAAAAATTGAAAAAACTCTAATTAACAATTCTAAAAATGAAGTTTACAGAGAATACTATGAAAATGGAAATGTAAAATATGAAGGTAAGTTTAAAAATGACAAACCAATTGAAAAGCACTATTTTTATAAAGAAGATGGAAGAATTGACAAAATAGAAACTTGGAAAAACAACAAACTAATTCCACTAAAAGAGTATAAATACAACGGCTAACACACGTTTGGCGCAATTGCGAATTTTGTAGTGAATTCACGTTCACGTTTCGCAAGAAATATTATCTTTGATAGAAAATAATCAGTTCCGAAGCTCGCAACTGACGCCAAGCGTGGGAACGTTAGCAGCAAGCTTCTCATAACTTTATGGAATAGATATATGCAAGAATTTTTAAAAACACTTTATAGAAAACAAAAAAGTGAATTATCTATATTATTTGAATTACTTGATTATTTAAGAAACTTGACATGGAATTCTGAAATTTGGAAATCCAAACCAGCATTAATAGATAAAAATGGTGGCACTTTACGTCCATATATTGGGCAAAAATTTGATAACAATTCCTTTGAGTTAATTAAAGATGGTTGGACTCATGAACATTGTGAAATTTGTATAGAAAGAATAGAAAATAACCAAAATGCTTATGAGTCACAAAACGAAGATTGGGTTTGTGAAAATTGTTACGATTTTTTTATCAAGGTGGAAAATATTGAAAAAATAATAGAAACTTTGGAATTGAAGTAAAAAGCCAGCTGCTAACAGCGGTTTGGCACAATAGCTAAATTTCATTTAACATCACATTCGATTTTCCGCTGGAAAATCTTATCTTAGCAAGAAATAATCGTTTCACGCAGTCGCTACTGCGCCAAGCCGCGGAACGTTATGTGCCATTTTTGATGAACCTACAACTAAAGAATATGAAAAAAATCATTGCAAAAGAGTTTCTATTACTTTTATTAAGTATATTACTTGTTGTGGTCGTTTGGGTTGTAATTATTGTGAGTAATAATTTTCACGAAAAGCAAATTTTGTCTTCAACAAAAAGACAGAATGAACTCTTTATAAAAATTAAAAATAGTCCTAAAAACAGGATTGCTTTATTGTATGACGGAATCCGCGAAAATCTTACACTAAATTATTCAGTAGAGGGAAAAAAATATAGAATTCCAATAAAACACCAAAAAACATTTTTAAGCGATTATCCTTCAGCAAATATTAAAAATGGAAGCACTAACGGATATGTTTGTTCAGAATCTACAAGGGTAGATGATTATGGAATTCCAATTTTAGAATGTCAATTTGATTATGTTAATTTAAAAAGGTTTTCAGAACTATTAAAAGACAGCACTTATAAAATGAAATTTTTCTATAGATTTTCTAAAGATTATGATTTAGGAACTTACGAGTCATTTCTATCAAAAATATCAATTAGTCAAAATGTAACGATTGATAATCAACGAAATATAAAAAATCTTCTTAAAGAAAAGCAAAATATATCAGCCTCAATAATCAAATCAAAGAACTCAATTTTTTCTGATGAGGAAATATCGAGAATATTATTTACTCTTTCGATTGTGATTCTAATAATAATCTATCCTATAAGGATTTTATTTAAAGCCACAATTTGGTCAGTCAAAGCAATAAAAGAAAACTAGTGTATCAAATAAAAGAATTTAATGATTTTAGAGATTATGTGAAATCCATCATGGACTTCATAGAAAGCAATCCATTTCTATACTTTAATCTGGAAAAAACATTCATAAGAGTTTTTCGCAATGAAGTCCAACTAATAAAATTTTTCAATGTTGTTGGTGAAAATAATTTTGTATCTGTACTACTTGTAAAAGACGAGTGCTTAATTTACGCTTCAGAAGTAAATGATGAAATTACAACTTTAGTAGCACAAGGATTAGAATTTCATAAATTCAAACGATATACTTTTTTTGGCACTAAAAACATAATTGATTCTTTGTTTTCAAAATTTAACGTTGAGTATTCGGAACAAAAACATAGAATATATTATCAATGTGATAAAGTTACAGAACCATTTGAATATGCCGCTGGAGAAGCTCAAATGGCAAACGAAGAAGATTTACTTGAACTTGTCAAATTGGGAAATATATTCGTAGATGAGTTTTATGATGAAGAGAAACCTTCAGATAATGTTTTTAATATAATGTTATCTGGAATTCAGAAAAGAAATATCTTTTGTTGGAGATTAAATGATAAATTGGTGGGTATTGCACAAGTCAACTACGATGAATTTGATTTTCCCGTAATCGGTTATGTTATAACAAATCCAAGCTCAAGAAAATTGGGGATTGCTTCGTCTTTGGTTTATACAATAACAAAAGGTTTAATTGAAAATGGACACCAAAAATGCTTGTTAATGACTAACGCTTATAATCCTGCATCTAATAAAGCTTTCCAAAAAGTTGGCTACAAAGTAAGTGGTGAATATGTTGTAAGATATAAAGAGAAATAATAAACGGCACATAACAGGCGTTTGGCAAGATTGCGAATTTTGTAGTAAATTCATGTTTATTTCTCGCAAGAAATTTTATCTTTAACAGAAAATAATCGGTTCCGAAGTTCGCAACCTCGCCAAGCGCCGGAACGTTAGCAGCAATATACTTACGAACCTCTAAAACAAGAACTTAAACTGATGAAATTATTCATTTCTATATTATGTATTTTGCTGATTCTCGGTTGTAAAAAAAAATCGACATATGTTAACGAAAACAAAAAGTGTGAACTAAATCTTTATAGTGATTTAACATACAAACTTGAATATAGCACGTTTTTAAAAGACAATATAGAAACTGGTAATTATAAAATACAGAATGACAGTATTGAACTAATTTACAAGAAACAAAACAAGATTGACAACGTTGATATTAGATACTTTACTACAGAAAAAAATCCAGATTCATTAATGATTAAGTTTTCAAATCTTTATGAGGAAAACATTCAAACCAAATTTTATATTAATGATACTGAAACTGAATTCACTACTGATAAAAATGGTAAAATTATCATATCATATAAAAATCTAGAAGAGCAAAAAATTTTAAAACCTAATTCAAATATCAAAAAAATAAGAATAGTTCATAAAAATAAATCATATTATCCTGACATGCTTTATTATGTAGATTCTGGAAAACCTGATAGGCTTGAATTTAAATTGAATCAATTTATTGGGGAAAAATATGTAATTCTTAAGCGAAAATATTTAATCCAAGATGACACAATTTACAGTAACGATTTGAATACAAAATTTATTGGAAGTAACAAACTAATAAAAAAATAATACTGCTGCTAACAGGCGTTTGGCAAGATTGCGAATTTTGTAGTAAATACACGTTTATTTCTCGCAAGAAATTTTATCTTTGATAGAAAATAATCGGTTCCGAAGTTCGCAACCTCGCCAAGCGCCGGAACGTTAGCGGTCAGGCTAAAAAAACCACAAATGAAAAGAAATTTAGTAATTATGGGAATTATATCAACTATCTTAAGTGTACTTGGATGCTCAGGAAGTGCGAAAAATGATGATGAAAAACTTAGTCAATCAATTGAAGAATTTAATAATAGAAAAATCTATACAAAACTAACTGAAGAATTAATTGACAATACTTCTGACGATAAATTATTACAATTAGTTTTTGACAACTTATCGCAAAAGAATTCCGAAGATAATGAAAATGAATTTGCAAGTGTAATGAGTTGGAACAAATCAAAACAAGCAATTTATATGATTTGGGCTTTAGAATCAGAAGTTAATAATGGTGGTTATAATCAATTTTACTTTAACTCAAGTGGACAGTTTTATAAATATTTACCTGATGTTTTAAAAATAGTTGGAGCGAATAAATATGCCGAATTGACGAAACGAGCTAATGAAACTTTTGAAAAAGAAAACGCAAAGATTTCTCAACATCAGAACGGAACAATTGAAGGCTTTAGTAAGTCTTATGAAGACAATCCTTTGAACGAGTTTGACGATGAATTCTATGACCTTTACCAAACTGAAAATTTACAACAAATACAAGTCGATTATATTAGAAAACATAAAACAGAATTTGTCGATAATTAAATCATAAAAGCCCGAACCGCTAACAGGCGTTTGGCAAGATTGCGAATTTTGTAGTAAATACACGTTGACATTTCGCAAGAAATTTTATCTTTAACAGAAAATAATTAGTTCCGAAGTTCGCAACCTCGCCAAGCGCCGGAACGTTAGCGGTCAGGCTAAAAAAACCACAAATGAAAAGAAATTTAGTAATTATGGGAATTATATCAACTATCTTAAGTGTACTTGGATGCTCAGGAAGTGCGAAAAATGATGATGAAAAACTTAGTCAATCAATTGAAGAATTTAATAATAGAAAAATCTATACAAAACTAACTGAAGAATTAATTGACAATACTTCTGACGATAAATTATTACAATTAGTTTTTGACAACTTATCGCAAAAGAATTCCGAAGATAATGAAAATGAATTTGCAAGTGTAATGAGTTGGAACAAATCAAAACAAGCAATTTATATGATTTGGGCTTTAGAATCAGAAGTTAATAATGGTGGTTATAATCAATTTTACTTTAACTCAAGTGGACAGTTTTATAAATATTTACCTGATGTTTTAAAAATAGTTGGAGCGAATAAATATGCCGAATTGACGAAACGAGCTAATGAAACTTTTGAAAAAGAAAACGCAAAGATTTCTCAACATCAGAACGGAACAATTGAAGGCTTTAGTAAGTCTTATGAAGACAATCCTTTGAACGAGTTTGACGATGAATTCTATGACCTTTACCAAACTGAAAATTTACAACAAATACAAGTCGATTATATTAGAAAACATAAAACAGAATTTGTCGATAATTAAATCATAAAAGCCCGAACCGCTAACAGGCGTTTGGCAAGATTGCGAATTTTGTAGTAAATACACGTTGACATTTCGCAAGAAATTTTATCTTTAACAGAAAATAATTAGTTCCGAAGTTCGCAACCTCGCCAAGCGCCGGAACGTTACCAGTAATTTTAAAAAACCGTAATTCAAATGAACTTTTTTCGTAAAATCAAAGACATAATTGACAAAAGAAAAGCGATAGATGAAATCTACGATGATATAAAAAATCTAGACGAAGTTTTACTAGAAAAAAGACTTGAAATTTTAAATGAAATTGCAACACCAAAGTTTTCTGAAATTGGACTAAAAAATTGGAACGGAAAATATTTATGGTTTAGTGATTTTAACGAAGATGGAATTAAATTTGTAGTAGAATATAATGTTTTTAAATATTTTGGAGGTTCTTTCTCTTTTGGAATCTGTTACGATTTTATTCCAACTATATCTTCACAAAATAAATTGACATATCATAAAACTGATAAGTCTACTAAAATCATATATTATAAAAGATTAGAAGGTTGGCAAAAAAGCTATGAAAATAACAGTCGAATAAATCCTGACAAAATAAGTACTGTAAATGAAGAAAAGTTTAGAAAAAGTTTAAACAATGTTGTTGAAAACAATATCCCAAAACTAAAAAAATGGTTTGAAGAAAATAAGACGATTGAACAAAACATTACAAGTCTTTTAAATGAAATAAATAATCCAACATTTGAAATTGGAAGCAGAATAATTTCATTTGAATATATATTAAGTTTTATAAATGCGAAAAAAAATGATTTTGATTCTGCGCAGTTATGGATAAATAAACATTTTGAAAACAGAAATGATGAAGCCGAAAAGAATTTAATATTAGATAAATTAAAAAAAGCTTAAAGAAAAAACTACTGGTAACAGCAGTTTGGCAAAATGGCGGGTTTAGTGCTAAATTCAACGGCAGTTCTTCGATTGAACTTTTGTGCAAAACAGAACATTTGCGCTTCGATTTCCGCCACTTCGCCAAGCTGCAAAACGTTATGAGCAATAATATAACAACCTTAATGAGAAACCTTATCTTTTTAATTGTATTCTTTAACCTATTAGCTTGTAAAAATGAAGTTGAAGAAAAACCCAATTCTCATAAAAAGCTTTCCTATCAGGAAGAAATCGAAAAACTAAAAATCAGCAAACCTAAAAACACGATACTTTCTAATGATATTAAATTTATAAATGATTCCATTCTTAAAGGAAAATTTAAATTAGATATTTCAAGATACGAATTAGAGAATTCAAAAAAAGGATGTTTTCCTACTATATTGAAAAAGGAAGAATTTTATGAATATTCACTTGAAGCTGATAGAACAAATGCAAAAGAGTTTAAAAATTTAGGTGACTTAAATGGAGATGGAAAAAATGATTCTGTATTTATTTTACCTGGTTTAGGTTGGTGTGAAGAAGGTCAATCTTATTATTTCACCAACAATAAAATTCCGAGAATACAAACTGAATCTAATTGTTGCCATGCTGAAAGTATATTTAGTATTGGAGATATTGACGAAGATGGCGGAAATGAAATAGCAGAATATTATTCAAGTTGCGCAAGCAATTTTAAAAGTATTCAAATTTGGACATTAAAGAAAAACAAGTGGAAACTTGTTGATAATTTTACCTTCTATTACAATAATGGAAAGTATGAAGCTATAAAAGATTTCCATAAACTTCATAAAAAAATTTCCAAAAATAAGTTTAAGTTTTTAGAAATTTCAGATAAGTTAGCAAACGGTAAAATTGTGATGGAATGGAAAACTGTAACGATGAGATAATTACTGCTCATAACAGCGGTTTGGCGCAATAGCTAAAATTATCTTAACCACTCGCCTATTTTTCGCAAGGAAATATTATCTTAGCAAGAAATAATCGTTCACGCAGCCGCTACTGCGCCAAGCCGCGGAACGTTG
>MGWJ01000192.1:0-2325 GCA_001800945.1 Flavobacteria bacterium RIFCSPLOWO2_12_FULL_31_7 | reverse complement strand
TACGAAATAGAGGTTTTTGATGAGCCGAATTACACGCTAAATTCAGTTGATAATTTAAGAACTTACAATAAAGTATATTTTACAGGAAAAGATTACGAAGATAGATTTCAGCCGACAAGCAAACATGGAATTATTATTAAAGAATTAAGTACAGAAATTTCAAGTGCAATAATTTGTGAAATTGGTGGTGGAACTGGCATATTTGAAAATTCCTTTATAATCGAGGATGATAAAATATGGATTCGAGTTTGCAATAAAATCTACTGTTTAGAATTACCAAATTTAGAGTTACGATGGAGCAAAGAATTAGATTACGCAACTGTATTTGAGTTTCATAAAATTGAAAATGATTTTATTACTCGCGGCGAAATGGAAATTACAAGATTCACAAAAAACGGAGAAATCGTATGGAGTTTTGGAGGAAGAGATATTTGGGTAAACACAAAAGGCAAAACCGAATTGAGTATAGAAAATGGTAAAATAAGATTATTTGATTTTGAGTCAAATGAATATATTCTAAGTTTCAATGGAGAATTACTTGAAGAAAATCTGAATATTATTCAAAAAGAAACTAAAAAATGGTGGAAAATATTTGAATAAAAACTACCTACAACAGGCGTTTGGCAAGATTGCGAATTTTGTAGTAAATACACCTTTATTTCTCGCAAGAAATTTTATCTTTGATAGAAAATAATCTGTTCCGAAGTTCGCAACCTCGCCAAGCGCCGGAACGTTATGCAACATATTTCTGCTGAATAGAAAATTGCTGATTTTATTATGCTTTTTCTCTTTTTATTTCGCTTGAAAATCTTGATTTAAGTTTGATTCTTTAAAATTTTGCCGAATAAAAATATTGGAAATTTTGATTCGTGAAAAGTTTGCGTGAAATTTGATTCGTTAAAAGTTTGAGCGAAAAATGGAATAACAAATTTTGATTCGTATAAGTTTGCGGAAAATTTGATTCGTGAAAAGTTTGAGAAAAATAAAATGAGAAAATTTGATTTGTGAAAGTTTGAGCGAAAAATGTAATGAGAAATCTTGATTCGTGAAAGTTTGCGAGAATATTGAAACGTGTAAGATTGTGTAAAAAAAAAAATTATAAAACTTGTAGATTTATGAATATCAATTTAATCTTAAATAAATAATACGTCGCATAACAGCGGTTTGCTAAAATGGCGACTTTTTCTTTAAATTCATGTTCACTTTCCGCAAGAAATTGTATCTTAGCTACAAATAAACAATTTACGAAGTCGCCACTTCAGCAAGCCGCGGCCCGTTGTGTTTAAGTTGTTTCGAAAGGATAACAAGAGAAAAATTTCTTTAATTTCAACATCTTTTTTCTAAGCAGAATTTGATTTTATTTTGTCTAAAAATCGTAAAAGTTATTTAAATTTCAGAATACTATTTTAAAAAAATTTGTAGAACTGGAAATACAAAATTGAATTGGTTTGTGAAAAAGATTGAGAAAACAAGTTGAATCGGAAAAACTAACTTGAATAAGATTGTGAAAAGCCGTCGAATCGGAAAAACTAACTTGAATTGGATTGTAAAAAAGATTGTGAAAACAAGTTGAATCGGAAAAACTAACTTGAATTAGATTGTGAAAAGATTGTGAAAACCTGTCGAATCGGAAAAACTAACTTGAATTAGATCGTGAAAAAGATTGTGAAAACCTGTCGAATCGGAAAAACTAACTTATATCAAAAATTGATTATAGAACGTAAAACAACCTAAACACAACAGCGGTTTGCTAAAATGGCGACTTTTTCTTTAAATTCATGTTCACTTTCCGCAAGAAATTGTATCTTAGCTACAAATAAACAATTTACGAAGTCGCCACTTCAGCAAGCCGCGGCCCGTTGTGTTTAAGTTGTTTCGAAAGGATAACAAGAGAAAAATTTCTTTAATTTCAACATCTTTTTTCTAAGCAGAATTTGATTTTATTTTGTCTAAAAATCGTAAAAGTTATTTAAATTTCAGAATACTATTTTAAAAAAATTTGTAGAACTGGAAATACAAAATTGAATTGGTTTGTGAAAAAGATTGAGAAAACAAGTTGAATCGGAAAAACTAACTTGAATAAGATTGTGAAAAGCCGTCGAATCGGAAAAACTAACTTGAATTGGATTGTAAAAAAGATTGTGAAAACAAGTTGAATCGGAAAAACTAACTTGAATTAGATTGTGAAAAGATTGTGAAAACCTGTCGAATCGGAAAAACTAACTTGAATTAGATCGTGAAAAAGATTGTGAAAACCTGTCGAATCGGAAAAACTAACTTATATCAAAAATTGATTATAGAACGTAAAACAACCTAAACACAACA
>MGWJ01000191.1:4721-5316 GCA_001800945.1 Flavobacteria bacterium RIFCSPLOWO2_12_FULL_31_7 | reverse complement strand
GTTTTCATGTAAATTCTTTTTTTATTGGTGCGAATGTACGTCACACGTTAAAAGCAGGAAATGGGTCTTATACGCCAGTTTTCTTAAGTGAATTGCCTTTATTGTTTCGAAAAAAAGTGGTGTTGTTAGATGTGGTTTTTATTCACGTTTCGCCACCTGATAGTCACGGATATTGTTCGTTAGGTGTTTCTGTGGAAGCGAGTTTAGCGGCCATAGAAAATGCTAAAATTGTCATTGCACAAGTCAATAAAAATATGCCAAGAACTTTTGGAGATGGTATTTTACATATTTCTGAAATTAATTATTTAGTAGAAGTGGATGTGCCGATTTTTTCTCATGAAATCACTCCTTTTTCTGCCGAAGAAGAAAAAATTGGAGAATATGTAGCTTCTTTGATAGAAAATAAAAGTACGTTGCAAATGGGAATTGGTTCGATTCCAAATGCGGCTTTAAGTAAATTGAAAAACCATAAAGATTTAGGTTTACATACCGAAATGTTTTCCGATGGCGTAATTGATTTAATTGAAAATGATGTAATAAATTGTAATTATAAAGGAGTTTCGAGAGGAAGAGCTTTAGCGACTTTTTTAATTGG
>MGWJ01000191.1:0-4704 GCA_001800945.1 Flavobacteria bacterium RIFCSPLOWO2_12_FULL_31_7 | reverse complement strand
TTTAGCGACTTTTTTAATTGGTTCGAAACGATTATACGATTTTGTAAACGACAATCCCTTTATTGAAATGAAGGAATCTTCTTTAGTAAATGACACGGCAATTATTAGAAAAAACCCAAAAATGGTAGCCATAAATTCAGCGATTGAAGTAGATGTGACCGGACAAGTTTGTGCCGATTCTATTGGTGCGAAAATGTATTCTGGTGTAGGCGGACAAATGGATTTTATTCGTGGTGCTTCCTTAAGTGAAGGTGGAAAAGCGATTATCGCCTTACCTTCGGTTACCAAAAGAGGCGAAAGTAGAATTGTACCACATTTAAAACAAGGTGCCGGAGTGGTTACTACACGTTCTCACGTGCAATACATTATTACAGAAAACGGAATTGCTAATTTATACGGGAAAACACTAAAACAACGTGTGAGTGAAATGGTAAAAATCGCACATCCAAATCATCAAGAAGCGGTGGAAAAAGCGTATTTTGATATGGTAAAAAGTATGTAAAAAAAAACTCCCAATTCACTTGGGAGATTTTTTTTAATTTGGATTAGCAATGGTTTTGTATAAATCGGCATTGGAAATATAAAACCTGTTTTCAATTAAAATTTTTGACAATTGCGCTAAAACCAAATTATTTTCTCTTGTGTTGATTAAAAACAAAGAACTTTCTCCCATTTCAAAAAGTCGTTCTTCGGAGTTTAATAAGGTGGAATTATCTTGAACTAAATCGGAAATAATGTCTTCTTGCTTTTTTAACGATACGATTTCCGCTTTTTGAGATGCGATTTTATTGTTTAATTGTTCTTTTTCGAAACTAACTGCAAATTGTTCCGCTTCAATTTTTTGTTTGGTCAATTTTAAACTTCCTCTTTCTTTTCTTAAAAATAAAGGAAAAGCAAAGTTGACTCCGAATTTATAATCTTGAAATTGAAATTCCTGGAATTGATTCGGAACAGATAAATAATTATAACCCAAATCTATTTTTGGAAGTAACATATTGGCTTTTAATTTCCGGTCCACTTCCAACATATTGATTTTATAATTAATCGAATTAATTTTTGGATGATTGTCTGCTGAAAAATTTACGATATTCAATTCATTTGTTTTTAAATAGTCTTGAATGTTTTGAAATAAATCAATTTCTGGAAACATTTGTTCTTCTAATTCAATAGGAATCGAGTTGTTTGTCCATAAAAAATTGGATAATTCTAAACGTGCTTTAGTTAATTTAAGTAAAGCATCTTCTTTATTTAACATTCTGTTTTTTACCGTAATTCCTGCTTCTATACTATCAATTGCAGCTTTATCGCCTTGTTCAATTAAGGATTTAATACCTTTTAATCTAATTTCTGCATTTTGTAAATAGGTTTCGTATAATTTGAATTCATCATAATTTTTTTTCCAATTAAAATACGCCATCGAAGCTTGATGCAGTACCTGAATCGCTTGTAAATTTCTTTCAGCTGTACTCAAATTGACATTGATTTTAGCTTTTCGTAAATCTGCCATTCTTTGGTTGATTAAAAAGCCTTGCAAAACAGGAACGGAAATTCCAGCGTAACTCAAACCTTCATTTGGCGTTGTGTTTTGCGGATTTAAATAATAACCTTCTGAAGATTCAAAACCACCTTTAAGTTCAATTCCGTACCAAGTTGGGATTTTAAAGCCACCATTAAAAAGCGAATAATATTTTTTGTCTTTGAATTCTTTACTACTAAAATCCGCTTCTAATTTTGGATCGAAAGCGCCTCGTGCCATCAATAAATTGGCTTGTGCTTGAGAAATTTCCAAATCGGCAATTTTTACCAAAGGATGAAATTTTTTCACCATTCCTAAATATTCATTAAACGACATTTCATTATTGGTTTGTTGCGCGTTTACAATATTTAGAAACAAGAAAAGTATAAAAATATAAGCTTTCATTTTTCTGTTATTTTTCTGAAACATCTTTGTTTTTTTCTTTCGTCGATTGGTAATAATTTGGTGGAAATCCGTTTAAAGTTCGCCAAATTTCAAACCAAATTGGTACATTATCTAACAACGCCATTGTTTGTGCGCCGGAGCCAATGCTCAGTTGTTTTGGCCATTTTTCTTCACTAGAATCTGGTGCAATTAATACACGATATTTTCCGTTATCTGAAATGAAATTTTCTACTGCTACAATTTTTCCACCAAACGTTCCGTATGATAAATTCGGCCAACCAGAAAACACAATTGTAGGCCAACCATCAAACCAAACGCGTACTTTTTCTCCTTTTTGAATTAATGGAAAATCGTTTGGAGAAATATAGGTTTCTACTGCAATGTCATATTTGGCAGGCATAATGCTTACAATTGGTGTGCCTTCTTTAATGTTTTCACCTAAACCAGATTTTAAAGCACGGTTTACATAACCGCTTTGCGGCGCTTTTATGTAATACATCCCGTTTCGAATTTTGTAATTATTGTACTGATTTTCTAGTTTATTCACTTGTGCTTTCGTATCGTATTTACTACTTTGTGCCGTATATTGATCACTTTGTGCTTTAGATAATTTTTCTGAATATTCGGCATTGATTCTGCTAATTTCTACTCGAGCATTAATTAACTCGTTTTCACTACTTAATAATTTGTTTTCTTGTGTGATAATTTTGGCTTCAATTTCTTGCAATTTTAAGCGTTTTTCTTCTACATCTGTTAAGGGTTTTAAGCCTTCTTTATTCAATTGAACCGAACGTTTAAATTGCGTATTGGCAATTTTGATTTGCGTTTTAATCGCCTCTAAATCCATGCTGTCACTTTTAATTTTTAGAAGTGCTTGTCGGATTTTATTTTTAGCTTGTTGCGATTTTAAATTTCGTTCATTGTTAATTGCATTCATTTGCGAACCTAAAGCGCCTACTTTTCCTTCATAGGAAGCCACGGCATCTTCTTTAGCCAACATTTGATTTTTTGTGTTTTCGACTAAATTCGGATCTAAATAATCTTCTTTTATTTCCGAAATGAATAAAATAGTATCGCCAGCTTTTACATAATCGCCTTCATTTACATACCATTTTTCAATTCTACCAGAAATTAAAGATTGAATGGTTTGTGGTCGCTGATTGGGTTTTAAAGTCGTTACCGCTCCAGATCCTGAAATGTTTTGTGTCCAAGGAAGAAACATAAATGCAAGAACAATTATAACAAATGCTAATAAAATCTTATTTAAAATTTTATAATGTTTTTCCTTATGTAACAGTTGTATGGAACTAAATTTCTCTAGTTTTTTATTATCAATTCTGTTGTTGTTTGAAACATTTAACATAATTATTTATTTAAAATGTTACTAATTTTACCTTTTTCCATAGTAATCACTCGGTTACTATTGGCACTAAATTGTTTGTTATTTGAGGTGGCTACTACGGTCCATTTTTGATTTGGATCCATTAAGAAAGCAATAATTTCTTGTGAGGTTGCCACATCCATTTTGTCAGTTGGGTTTTCTAAAAATAAAATTCTAGGTTTATGTAAAATACAACGCGCCAACAATATTTTCTGAATATTTGAAGATGAAAGTTGTTTTCCGTCAGGGAAAATTACTGTGTTTAATCCGTTTGGTAAGGTTTTGATGAAACTCGTTAACTTCAAATTATCTAAAGCCCACTTTATATCTTCTGTGGAAATATTTGGATTATTGAAAGTTAAATTTTCGAAAATCGTACCTTCAAATAAAGTTTCACCTTGTAAAATACTTCCGAAATGTGTGCGATATTGGTTGATGTCCATTTTGTTAAAAGTATCATCATTAATAATAAAATGACCTTGAGTCGGTTGAATTAATCCAGATAAAATTCTGATTAACGTTGTTTTTCCTGAGCCGTTATCGCCTTCAATTACAATTTTTTCACCTTGGTTTATTTTCAAGTCGATGTTTTCTATCACATTTGTGGTATCATCTTCAAACTTAAAACTTACGTTTTCTAATTCTAAAGAAAGATTAATGAAACAATTACTTTGGTTAAGTTCTGTTTCTGCTTCTATTTCTAAATCAGTTACTTGTCCAATTTTTTCTACGGAAGTTAACACATCGTAAAAAGTTTCTAATCCTAAAATTATTTTTTCGACAGAATTAATTACTAATAAAATAATAATTTCTGCCGCTACGAATTGTCCGATGTTCATTTGTTGATTCAAAACTAAGAAACCACCAATTAGTAATAAACTTGCTGTAATAATAATTTTAAAACCAATTAATTGTGAAAATTGTCTTTTGATAACTTTAAAATGTTCTTCTCTATAATTGATATAATCGTTCACTAAACGGTTGTTTTTTTCTAAAGCAAACTCTAAATGATAAGGATTTTTGAAACTGAAATTATTTCTAGATAATTCTTGCAACCAACCTGCAACTTTATATTTAAATTTCGATTCTTTTAAACTGGTTTTTAAACCCGATTCGTATGAAAATTTGTAGATTAAGTATAATAGAATAGTTAGTAAAATTCCAAATATGATGAAAAACGGATGGTAAAGCGAAAGCAAAATAATTCCAAATAAAATTTGAAGTAAAGCTGCTGAAAAGTCGGTTAATAGTTTCGAAGTTCCTTTTTGAATGGATAAAGTATCGAAAAATCTATTGGCGATTTCTGAGGAATGTTTATTGTATGTAGATGAGAATTTTAATTTCGGAATGCGATATGTAAATTCGAAAGCCGAACGAATAAATATTTTTTGTTGTAAATTTT
>MGWJ01000190.1:1262-5762 GCA_001800945.1 Flavobacteria bacterium RIFCSPLOWO2_12_FULL_31_7 | reverse complement strand
ACATCAATGTTTCCAGTAATTGGAATGAAATATTCGTTAGATTTTACTCGGTACGATAAAGCGCCATCTACTTTTTCAGAAACATATTCTAAATTAGAAATATTTCCTAATTTTTGAATTACTGAATCGAAATACGTTGAAGCTTTTTCATTATTTACAACTTTTAATTCGATAACATCTTTAAATGGAATATTTTTATCTTTTCTAATCGTTCTAATTCCTGAAATAACATCCGTTGCAAAGTCGAAATTCGAAATTAAAACCGAATCAATTGCTTTTGTTTTTGGATATTCTGCAACAATTAACGCTTGTTCTGGATTTCTTTCAGCAATATGTTGCCAAATTTCTTCCGTTAAGAAAGGCATAAATGGATGTAATAATTTTAAATTATTTTCCAACATTTCAATTGCTTTGTCAAAAGTAGCTTTGTCAATTGGCTGTTGGTATCCAGGCTTAATCATTTCTAAGAACCAAGAACAGAAATCGTCCCAAACTAATTTATATGTCGCCATTAAAGCTTCAGATAAACGGTATTTTTCGAAATTATCTTCAATTTCTGCTAATGTTTGTTGGAATTTCGCTTCGTACCATTCAATCGCTACTTTTGAAGATTCTGGTTGTGCTATCGTTTCAGAAACTTCCCAGCCTTTAATTAATTTGAAAGCATTCCAAATTTTATTGGCAAATCCTTTTCCTTGATTACATAATTCTTCATCAAATAATATATCATTTCCAGCAGAAGCACTTAATAATAATCCAACGCGAACTCCGTCTGCACCAAATTTCTCAATTAAACCTAATGGTTCAGGAGAATTTCCTAATGATTTAGACATTTTTCGTCCTTGATTATCACGAACTAATCCTGTTAAATATACATTTTTAAACGGTTTAGCATCAGCATATTCGTAACCAGCAATAATCATACGAGCCACCCAGAAGAATAAAATATCCGGACCAGTTACTAAATCGTTAGTTGGATAATAATATTTGAAATCTTCATTTTCTGGATCCATAATTCCTCCAAAAACTGCCATAGGCCATAACCATGAAGAAAACCAAGTATCTAAAGCATCAGCGTCTTGACGTAGGTCTGAAGTTTGAAGATTAGCGTTAGAAGTTCTTTCTTTTGCTAAAACCAAAGCGTCTTCAATATTTTCAGCAACTACGAAATCTTCTTTTCCATCACCATAGAAATAGGCTGGAATTTGTTGTCCCCACCATAATTGACGAGAAATATTCCAATCGCGAATATTATTTAACCAATGCGCATACGTATTATTGAAACGACTCGGGTATAATTTAATTTCATCTGACTCTAAAACAGCGTGAATTGCAGGCTTCACTAATTCTTCCATTTTAAGGAACCATTGATCTGATAAACGAGGTTCGATAACACATTTTGTTCTTTCAGAAGTACCTACATTATTAGTGTATGACTCCACTTTATCTATAGCATTGATTGAAGTCAATTCCGCTTCAATTTCTGTACGAACTACAAATCTATCTTTCCCTTCATAATGTAATCCAAAACTATTTAAAGTGGCATCTTCATTAAAAATATCGATAATTTCTAAATTGTGTTTTTCCCCTAAAGTTTTATCGTTTACATCATGAGCAGGCGTTACTTTTAAACAACCTGTACCGAATTCTAAATCAACATATTCATCTTCGATAATTGGAATCACTCTTCCAGAAATTGGAATAATTGCTTTTTTACCTTTTAATTTGAAATGTCTTTCATCATTTGGGTTAATACAAATTGCAGTGTCTCCGAAAATAGTTTCTGGACGTGTTGTAGCTACGATTAAATAATCCGTAGAATTCTCAATTTGATATTTGATATAATATAATTTACCTTGTCGTTCTTCAAAAATTACTTCTTCGTCAGATAAAGTTGTTTTGGCTTCTGGATCCCAGTTTACCATTCGGTAACCTCTGTAAATCAAACCTTTGTTGTATAAATCTACAAACGAGCGAATTACAGATGCCGACATATCTGGATCCATTGTAAATTTGGTTCTGTCCCAATCACATGAACAACCTAATTGTTTTAGTTGTTCTAAAATGGTTCCACCGTATTTATCTGTCCAATCGTAAGCATGTTTTAGGAATTCTTCGCGAGTTAAATCGGCTTTATTAATACCTTCCGATTTTAATTTTGCTACTACTTTAGCTTCCGTTGCAATTGAAGCGTGATCCGTACCAGGTACCCAACAAGCATTGAAACCTTTCAAACGCGCACGACGAATTAATACATCTTGAATTGTATTGTTCAACATGTGTCCCATATGTAAAACTCCAGTTACGTTTGGTGGAGGAATCACAATTGTATAGGGTGTTCTATGATCTGGAGTAGAATGAAAATAATTGTTTTTCATCCAGTACTCGTACCATTTTTGTTCTACGGCTTTGGCATCAAATTGGGCTGGTATCATTTATATCTTATTTTTTAAAGAATTTATTTGTCTTTTGGTATAATTTTTGAAATATATCTGCAAAAGTAATTATATAAAACAGAATAAAAAAAATGTATTTACTTTTTGTTAGTTAGTTTAAAAAACATATTTTTACAAAACTCAAATTAGTATAAAGATGAAAAAAATAGTACTCATATTAGGTTTAATGGTAACAGGTTTATCAGCAAATGCACAAACTGGTGCAAAAATTGAATTTAAAGAAGAAACCATTAATTATGGAGAAGTTTACAAAGGTGTAGATTCAGGGAAAAGAACATTTGAGTTCACCAATACAGGTGATATGCCATTGATTATTAAAGATGCGAAAAGTAGTTGTGGTTGTACCGTTCCAACAAAACCAACAGAACCAATAGCGCCAGGAAAAAAAGGAGTTATTGAAGTGCAATATAATATGAATCCTGGTCCAATTAGTAAAACGATAACAGTTGAAACCAATGCAGTCAATAAAGAAAATGGAATGGTAGCTTTAAGAATTAAAGGAACTGTTTTAGTAAAAGAAGAAAAAAGTATTTTAGAAAAAAAGCCAGCAGGTCCAGTTTCTAAATAAAATAAAAAAAAAAAGCCAGAATTTAAATTCTGGCTTTTTTGATTTACATAGTTTGAAATTACCAAGCTAAGTTAACTTTTAATTCAAATTCGTCATTGATTGTTTTATCTCCTAAGTCAGAGAAGAATGAACCTGAACCGTATTTGATATCGTATTTAGTTCTGTCGACTTTTAAAGTTGTAGTTGCAGTATTTCCTTTAACTGTAATGTCAAAAGTAATTGGTTTTGTAATTCCTTTGATAGTTAAATCAGCAGTTACAGTATATAACCCTTTTCCTTTACCACTAATGTTTGTAAATACTAATTTAGCTGTTTTATGTTTTTCTACACCAAAGAAATCGTCAGCTTTTAAATGTCCGTCTAAGTTTTCTTTTCCTTGTCCTGGTTTTAAATCTGTTGTATTAATTGTAGTCATGTCAACAGTAAAAGTACCACCTTTTAATACTTTTCCTTTGAAAGCTAAAGCACCATCTTGTAAATTGATTGTTCCTGTATGTGAACCAGTTACTTTTTTACCTGTCCAAACGATACCACTTTTTGATACGTTAATTTTTTTAGTTTGAGCATTTGCTGTAAATGATACTAAAGCTACTAATGCTACTGCAATTGTTTTTAAATTTCTCATGTTTATTAAATATTTAGTTATTAAATTGTTTCAAATAATTCTGATTTTGGTTTTCTTACTTTTGTATAATGTTGTGTGTCATCTTCATCATGTCTGTAACCAACAGTGGCAACTAAAGTAGCATGTAAACCTTTTTCTTTTAATCCTAAAATTTCATCATACTGATCTGGTACAAAACCTTCCATTGGTGTTACGTCAATTTTTAATTCTGCCGCAGCGTTTAATAGGTTTCCTAAGGCTAAATACGTTTGTTTAGCAGTCCAAATATTTTGTTGTTCAGGTGTTAAGTTTGTAATATTTCCAATCATAAAATCAGCATAACCTTTTACACTTTCAAAAGGAATATTTCGAGTTGTAGCTACATTTTCGGCATATTTATTAATGTAGTCTGCGTCAATTGTTGTAATGTTAGCAAAAACCAATAGGTGAGAAGCATCAACAATTTGACTTTGTCCCCAAGATGCAGGTTGTAATTGTTTTCTAATTTCTTCGTTCTCAATGATTAAAACTTTATACGGTTGTAAACCATAAGATGAAGATGATAATTGAATAGCATCTTTTAAAATTTCAAAATCTGATTCTGATATTTTTTTCTCGCTATTGAATTTTTTGGTGGCATAACGCCAGTTCTGATTTTCTATAAATGTGCTCATAATTAATTTCTGTATTTTTCTAATAAATCATTTAATAAGGTTAATTCTTCTGTTGTTAAATTGCTTGCTAAGCTATTTTCGTGTTCAATTACAATTGGATCTAAGGTTTCTAAAACATCTAATCCTTTTTCTGTAATGGTAATTTCCATTTTTCTTTTGTTAGACGGACAAACTTTTCGGATAACTAATTCTTTTAAT
>MGWJ01000190.1:882-1245 GCA_001800945.1 Flavobacteria bacterium RIFCSPLOWO2_12_FULL_31_7 | reverse complement strand
AATCATTTTTTCTTGAATTACCGACATATTTGCTGGTTTACCTTTCTGACCTCTTAAGATTCGTAAAACATTATATTGTTCACTTGATAAATCAAAAGGTTTTAGTATTTCTAAAAATTTGTCACCAATAATACTTCTTGAAAAAGATAAATTCAAGATAACTTTCTTGGCTAAAGACAATTCTACTGTACTTTTTATTTCTTCTTCAATTTTCATTTCATTTCTTATTTGTAGGTACAAATGTAATACAATTATTTTATTTGTATATACAAATGTTATTAATTTTTTGTTAAAATTTGTTTCGACTTATAAAATGTAGAGAATCAGGGGCATCAATTAAAAATAAATTTTTATATCTAAATT
>MGWJ01000190.1:0-868 GCA_001800945.1 Flavobacteria bacterium RIFCSPLOWO2_12_FULL_31_7 | reverse complement strand
AAATTAAATAATATATGAATTTAGATAAAAAAGAATGGTGGGAATCTTTTTTAGCCACTGATGATGCAGTTATTTTAGACGTAAGAACAGAAGATGAAGTAGCCAACGGGATTATTCCTGGCGCTATTAATATTGATATTTATAAAGGTCAGGGTTTTATTTACCAAGTTGAAGAATTAGATAAAGACAAAACTTATTTTGTATATTGCTTGGCTGGTGGTAGAAGCGCACAAGCTTGTGGTATAATGAAACAACTAGGTTTTGATAAAACTTACAACCTTGTTGGCGGTATTTCGCAATGGGAAGGTCCTATTGAGAATTAAATTTTAGTAACATTTCTTAATGAAGAATTATAAAAATAGCTTCTTTTATGTAATTGTTGTAGGTATTTTTTCGGCCTTAATTTATTGGACCATTAAAAACGGTAAATTATTAGAAAAATCAGATGTTTTAAAAGTTGTTTCATCCAAAAATTCCTATTATCAGGATTTTCTAGAATCACTTCATCACAATATTACGCATCCTTTAGCAATTTTATTAGCTCAAATTGTTACCATTATATTGGTAGCGAGATTTTTTGGGTTAATTTGTAAAAAAATTGGGCAACCTTCTGTAGTTGGTGAAATTATTGCAGGTATCGTATTAGGACCTTCTTTTTTTGGAAGCTATCTTAAAGAATGCTCAGATATTTTATTCCCAGTTTCTTCATTAGATAATTTAAAATTTTTAAGTCAAATTGGTTTAATTTTCTTCATGTTCGTAGTAGGAATGGAGTTAGACCTAAAAGTGCTTCGTAATAAAGCTAAAGAGGCCGTTATTATTAGTCATGCTAGTATCATTATTCCATTTACTTTAGGATTAGTTTTAG
>MGWJ01000189.1 GCA_001800945.1 Flavobacteria bacterium RIFCSPLOWO2_12_FULL_31_7 | reverse complement strand
TTCTGCCCAAATTTTACCTTTATGATATTCCATAATTTGTTTACAAATGGCTAATCCTAATCCGCTACCAACAGGTTTTTTTATGTTTTGATTGGTAGATTGATAAAATTTATCAAAAATTGCTTCAAAATCATCTGGATGGATTCCTTTTCCATTGTCTTGCACGAAAGTATGAATAAAATTGTTGTTTTCCTTGATTTGAATCGTAATTAATCCGTCAATTTCTGGGCAAAACTTAATAGCATTTGATAATAAATTAGTTACCACTTGCACTATTCTGTCTTCATCATAAAAAGCATTAACTTTTGGTTTACTTTCCATATGAACTGTAATGTGCTTATTTTTAATTAAATGATGTAAGGGTTCTATTGATTTTTCAATAGTTTCTACTAAATTATTTTGTGAAGGGTGAATAGTTTGTTTTCCTGTTTCGAATTTTTCTAAATCGAGAATTTTATCAATTAATCTGTTCAACCTGTCGGATTCGGAAATGATATTCTGTAAAAATTGTTTCTTTAATTCTTCTGGAATTTCGTCATCATCGTGTAAAATTTCACTTGCAGCTCTAATTGCGGTAATTGGAGTACGAAGTTCGTGTGTTACCGTATCTAAAAACTCATCTTTTTGTTGGTCTTTTATCATTAACGATTCGTTGGCATCTTGCAATTTTGCAGTAATCACCTTTAGTTCGTTAGAAGTTTCAGTCAATTTTTTATTGATGATGATATTTTCTTTCGATTCTTCTAAAATTTTTAATACCTCTGGCAAAGTGATTTTTTCTTCTTTCACTACACTGGAAATCAGAATTCTAGCGGAAGCTGTTCCAATATGACCCGTTAACAAATTTTCAGAAAACTTAATTAAACGCGCATCGGCTAATTCTATATTTTTATCAACATTATATTTTACGTTGAAAATATTCATGGCTCTTTTGGTTCTTTCTTCGCCTAAAAATCGGATTAATACTTTTTCAATATCATTTCGATAAGCGGTTCCTTTCCAAATGAAAGCATTTTCGTGATTGGTGATGTATTTGTTAATATCTACAAACATTTCTGCATAATTTCTTTCACGATAATTTCCTTTAAAACTCACAGAAACAGCAAAATAAGTAATTGAATTGAACAATAAACACCAAAATAAAGCATGTGGAATAGGATCAAGATAATCTAATCCGAACAATTGAAAAGGTTTTAATAATTCGATGTTTAAAAAACCATTAGAAATAAAAGTGCTTTGACTATTTGTAATTCCAATCCCATATGGAATTAGTAGTGTAAATAAACAAATGATAAATCCGATAATTATACTATAAATAGCACCTAAACGAGAGCCTCGTCTCCAAAATAAAGCACCAAAAAAGGCTGGAGCCAATTGTGAAATCACCACAAAAGCCACCATTCCGATGGAAACTAAATTATAATCTAAACCATAATATCTGTAGATAAAATACGAAAGAATAATCAGCGAAAAAATACCAATTTTTCTACTATTTAAGATGGTTTTACTACTTATGGTTTCTGCACTTTTTAATTTCCCAAGTAAATTATATTGAATTAAAATATTGTTAGTTAACATGGTTGATAATCCGATAGACGAAACCACAATCATTGAAATTGCTGCCGAAAATCCGCCAAGGAAAACCAAAACCGTTAAGGTTTTATTGTTTAGAAATTGTGGAATTAAAAGCGAATACATATCAGCATTAACATCTTGACCATCGAATAAAATATTTCCTCCCCAAGCAATTGGATAGACAAAAACATTGAACAAAAGTAGGTACAATGGGAATAACCAAACCGCAGTATTAATGTGCTTTTCGCGATTATTTTCTATCACAGAAACTTGAAATTGTCTAGGTAATAAAAATATCGCAAACATAGAAAGTAAACATAGTAAAAACCAATTGATACCTTGAGGTAATCCGCCAATTGTATTCTTTTTCTGGAAATTTTCTAGCAAACTTGCTTTTTGGTAAATATCATCAAAACCATCAAAAATAAAAAATGTAACGTAAACGCCAATAATCACAAAAAAAACCAGTTTTAAAACACTTTCCATGGCTACTGCTGTAACAATTCCTTTTCGTTTTTCGGAAGCATCTACATAACGTGTTCCGTAATAGGATGCGAATAACGCTAATGCAACAGCGACATAAGTTGTAGTATCATCAAAAATGAGTGAATTAATAGGCGTTTTTGTAACAATATGAAAAGTTTCTGAAATGGCTTTTAGTTGTAATGAAATGTATGGAATAATTCCAGTTAAACAAATTACAGTTACAATTGCCCCTAAAAATCTACTGTTACCGTATCGTAAAGAGATAAAATCGGCAATACTAGAAATTTTATTGACACGAGAAATTCTGATAATCTTCTTTAAAATTAAAATCCAAGATGGTGCAATAATAATGGGACCTAAATAAATGGGAAGATATGTCATACCGCTATCAGCAGCTACACCAATACTTCCGTAATACGTCCAAGCGGTACAATAAACGGCTAATGACAAGGTATAAACATAGGGATTATTTGTCCATTTGCTATTGTTGTTTTTTTCTGCCCAATGTGCTATGTAGAATAAAATGGCCAAATAAATGGACAAGATTATAAGAAGAATAACGCTATTCATTGTAACGAATCATGATATATAATGAAACTAAAATGGAAAGTAACCAAGCGGAAAAAATGAAAATATAGTTGCTAGGAAATCCGAAAACATTTTTATAGGAATCAAATAATAATACAATTGGCATATTCAAACAAATGAGTAATACCATGGAAACGATAACTAATTTTTGTTGGTGTCTTTTTTTCATATTTATAGCCACTAAGGCACTAAGTCTCGAAGTTTTTGTTTATATATTTCTATGAATTATTTTACTAATTTACATAAAGTTTTTAAAACACAACTGATTTAAATGCACAAAAGCTCTTAAATAAATAAGAGCTTTTTGTAACAAAAAATTAAATTAAATCAAACTAATCTTCATATTCGTTTTGTAGAGAATACCATCCGAAAATAGCTAATCCGGAAACGATTAAGGGTAATAAAACGAAGAAGATAATGATTGCGAATACTAAATCTTCTTGTTTTCCTGTTGCAAATTTTCCTCCGAAAATTTCATAACTATAATAGGCTACTGCGGCAGATAATGCCATCCAAACTATTCCTAAATATTTTTTTATTGCGTTCATAAGTTTATGTTTTTAGTCGTGAAGCGTATTAATTTTTCTATCAATGTAAATCATTCCAATTACGAAACAAACTGCAGCAATTCCGATTGGATACCAAAGTCCTTCTAAATAAAATTCTGGATTTCCAGCATCTTTAGCCGAAGTTACAAAATAGGTTGAAATAGCAGGTAAAAGTCCGCCGAAAATACCATTTCCAACGTGATATGGTAACGACATTGATGTGTAACGAATTTTTACTGGGAACATTTCTACTAAGAAAGCTGCAATTGGTCCATACACCATTGTCACAAAAATCACCTGAATAAACACTAGGAAAACTAGCATCCATTTATCAGTATTATTAATTGTTTTGGTAATTTTTGTTTCAATTTTGTCTTTTCCTTTATCGTCAACCATTAATTTTCCATCTTCGAAATGTTTGGTTTGAATTTCTTCTACAGCAGTTCCATCAGTAAATGTTTTGGTAGTTGTATAAATAGAGTCCATTTTTGTAGCATCTACTTCTTTCATAGATGGAACCACTTTTGTATTAGCAACAACTTCTGTTTTTAAAGTTAGATCTGTTGTTTTATACATTTGTTTGTAAATCGGTCTGTATAATAAAATCGCAATTAACATTCCTCCCATCATGATGTATTTTCTTCCCACTTTATCGCTCAACCATCCGAAAAACACAAAGAAAGGCGTTCCAAGAATTAATGCAATTCCTAATAACATATCAACCTGAGAAGAATCAATACATTGAACTGTTTTTAAGAAATTCATCGCATAAAATTGACCTGTATACCATACGACTCCTTGTCCCATTGTAGCACCGAATAAAGCTAAAAGTACAAATTTTAAGTTGTATTTGTTTCCGAAACTTTCTTTTAATGGATTAGTTGAAATTTTTCCTTCAGCTTTAGTTTTGGCAAAAGCTGGCGATTCGTGCATGTTTTTACGAATTAAATAAGACACAAAAACCATTAAAATAGAAACCCAAAATGGTACTCTCCAACCCCAATCGTCAAATGCTTCTTTAGAAAGAGAACTTTTTGTAATTAAAATAACCATTAAAGAAATAAATAAACCTACTGTAGCCGTTGTTTGAATCCATGAAGTCCAATATCCTTTTTCTCCAGCTGGAGCGTGTTCTGCGACATAAGTTGCGGCTCCACCATATTCACCTCCTAGAGCTAAACCTTGAAGTAAACGTAAAATTAATACTAAAACGGGTGCGGCATAACCAATAGTTTCATAACTTGGAATACATCCAATAACAAAAGTAGCTCCACCCATTAACATTAGTGTTACCATGAATGTATATTTTCTTCCAATTAAATCTCCTAATCTTCCAAAAAATAAGGCTCCAAATGGTCTAACTACGAATCCAGCTGCGAATGTAGCTAAAGTAGATAGAAAGGCTGCTGTTGGGTTATCTGAAGGGAAAAATTTTGTAGATAATACTACGGCCAAACTTCCAAAGATATAGAAATCGTACCATTCAATCATTGTTCCCATTGAGGAAGCAGAAATAACTTTCCAAATTCCTGTTGTTTTTTTATCGCTCATATTTATAATTTATTAAGTTGTTTTATTTTTAGAAAGAATACGCACATGAAACCATAAATCTCATATTTGAAACGTCTTTTTTATTTAAATCGGCTGTTCCGTTGCCATTACTATTTAAATCACCCCAAGTTGCACCTGTGTATTCAATTTCTGGAGTTACTCTGAATTTATTTTGTTTGAAATCAACTCTTCCGGCAATTCTCATTACTTGTTCTACTACTCTGGATCCAGAAACACCTCTAATATAATATTTTGCAGTTTCACCAGCAGCTAAGATTCTTGAAGTACCATCGTTGGTTGTCATACCAAAGAACAATCCAGGCGCTGTTTTTTTATTATTACTAGCAATATCAATCCAATAAGCAGTTGTTTTGTTTCCTTCATATTGTTCCGCTTGTCCAGTTGTTGAATATCCTGTAAAACCTCCTAACATAACTAGATTAGCCATATTTTCTCCAGTAATTCCATAGGCTTTAATATGAAATTTGTCATTTGAATATTTTAAATAACCTACAAATGAAGTTGTATTTACTGTTTCTTTACTAACCGCTTTAGTTGTTGATGTTACGTTATATTCAGTTAAAGGTTGTAAAGATTTGTATTCTGCACCAATACCAGCAATCCAATTTTTGTTTTTAAATTGTAATTGTCCGTGAATGGTTGGAATTGATGAATTAATTGATGCCGAGTTTTGAGTTCCTCCAGTGGCAGTTTGAGTGGTGAATTCTCTTTCTTTATATGCGGTAATTGCACCTGAAAATTCTTTTGTGAAATTTTGTTTTAATCTAACTTGCGAAGCCCATCCAAACGGATTGAATAAAATTCCAGTACTAAAATTAGCAACACCTGGAAATACTTCTGGAATAAATGTTGGATACCAAGTTTGTCCCATTAATAAAGAAGTTTTTGACCAATCTAAATTCACGTAAGCATGTCGTAAGCGTAATAAACCGATTGTTGACTCCGTATTTCCGAAGAAATCTCCTTCTAAAGTTCCAGAAATTTTTGCTCCCCAAACATTTGGACCTTTCACTTTTGTACCTAAACGAGAAACGACAGAAAGAAAATTGGAAGCTCCTGTATCATTTAAATCGGCACCATTGACATCTAAAACTTCGTCTAAAGGATATAAATTTAAATTGTATTCTCTTACTTGTGCTGATTTTCGGGTATCCCAAATATAATCAGTTCGAATAAAGCCATACCAGCTTACATCCCATTCTTTTTCTGGACTAGCAGTAGTAGCTGCTGGTGCAGGAGTTGTTTGCGAAAAGCCTAAATAAGTAGCTGCAAAACAACATAAGGTTAGTAATTTTTTCATAATTTGATATTGGTTAGTATTTGTTTAGTGCAGCCAAATTCTAAAAAATATCATACGAAAAAAATTTTGATATATATATATGTTAATGAGTATAGTTAATCCTTGAAACGTTCCCATTTAATTAGCATAAACTTATCTCCAAGTTCAGTAATAATCATTCCTGCTCCAGATAAAATTTCCTTATTTTTAAGAAATTCGACCAATTCTAAATGGTTAAAAATTTTATAAGTGGGATGATAATTTGAATTTTCAGGTTTTTTGATTTTAAATTCTTTTACCCAATTACTAATAGAAACGTGAGAAACTCCGATAATTCGTTCTATCTCTCTGAAACTTAATCCTTCAAGATATAATTGAAGTGCTTTTGTAACGTAATAATCATCAATTTTTTTACCTAATTTATTAACACTAAAAAAGTAGTTACAAGATTTGCACAAATACCTTTGTCGGTTTTTGACAATTCCACTCTTAACAATCTGAT
>MGWJ01000188.1 GCA_001800945.1 Flavobacteria bacterium RIFCSPLOWO2_12_FULL_31_7 | reverse complement strand
AAATTATCACTTTTTTCTCTCGTGAAGAAATAACATTACATGACTTTGATAAAGAGATAGGATTTAAAGACATATTAAAAGATTCGTCTTATTCAGATCTTCCAGATGCAAATGAAATACAGAATTCAAAGAAATGGCTTTTTCATTTTCAAGAAACTAGAAATTTAGACTTTAATATTTCACAAGTTGTTCGTGGAGTAGTAAAAGATAATGATTTTTATTTTTTTAATTTTGCCGTTAGAAATGATACTATTATTGGGCTAAAATTTTCGAATGGAATTGCTGGTTTTTCAAAAGGTAATTTTGTTTTATTTGAAAAATATAATGATAAAAAATTCAAAGAATACTTTCAAGAGCATAAAAGCTTTTTTAAGTCAAGAACAAAGAAATTTGGAGGTGAATTAGGAGCCCTAAATTTGGATAATTTTGGCAGTTTATACAATGGAACTGATTTTGTTCTAGTACAAGATTGTAAAATGATGATTAATCAGGTTAATAGAGGAAATAAGCGTCTTTTAAAAAAATGGTTAATTTCAATGAATCCAGAAAAACAAGCTTTTGCTGTGCAAGGATTTTATTATTTACAAAAGCACAAAGATGTTAAAATAACTAAAGAAGAACAAAAATTTATTAATCACATTCAGAATTTAGATAGAACTATTCGTTGTAATGGTAATACAACCGCAAAAACAGAAGAAGTATTAAATTCTGATTATTTTGATAAGGAATATTTATATTTAAAAAAGAGAGGTTTGATTAAATGAAATACTTTATAATCCCATTGCTGTTTTTTTTCTTTTCAAGTCAACAAAAAACTTCATTAAATGGAAGTTATAAATTGGAATATAAAAATCCTACTTATTTTCAAAATGGTATAATCTTTTTTGAAGATAGCGTTTATTCTATGGATTTGAGTAGAAATTTAAAGTTAAAAGGAACTATCAATTATGGCAAAAATTTGACTTATTTGGAAGGTGGGAATGTATTTTCAAACATAGTTTTAAGTTTCTCTACTAAAGATATTGAAAAGGACACAATAAATTTTCAAGTTCATGATAAAAAAGGAGGAGTAATGAATTATCTTGATGTTTCTATTAATAGTGGAAAATTGATAAAAATAAAATAATATTAGTTTCTTTTCCTCTAACAAACCCATCGCTCAAATTCCAAAAAAAACGTTAAAACAAAAATTTAAACGTTAAAAATTGGGCATTTTACAATAAATAAAATATATTTGCGTTTCTACAAGTAATTGTAAATTAATGATTTAGATAAAATCCTCCGTAATTTTGGAGATAAAACATATATAGAATGAAGAAATTTGTATTACTAACTTTTAGTCTTTTCTTGTCAAATGGATTGTTTGCACAAGAAAGTCAAGAAACCAAACCTACCCTTTTTACCCCAAAAGTATCCTACTTAGATTCACTAAAAGCGACTTTCAAAAACCACGAAACTAGTGCTTGTATCGACCAAAGATGGTCTAAAGAATTGTCAGATGCGACTTTAGCCAACGAAATGTTTTTCGATATAGAAAACATGAACATCGACCAACCAGTTTCTTACGATTTAGACACCGAATTACTTAAAAAACGTTTACACAAATTAGATGTGCAATCGCCTTTTGTAATTGAATACAATCCAGCATTAGAAAACGTAATTAAATCGTTCTTAAAAAACCGATCTAAAAGTTTCGAAAGACAAATGGCCATTGCAGAATATTATTTTCCATTATTCGAAGAAAAATTATCAAAATACAATTTACCTTTAGAAATCAAATATTTAGCTATTGTTGAATCGGCGTTACAACCAAAAGCAAAATCTAAAGTAGGCGCTGGTGGTTTATGGCAATTTATGCCAGCTACGGGTAAACAATATAAATTAGACATCACTACGTATGTAGATGAGCGTCATGATCCAATCAAATCAACTGAAGCGGCTTGTCATTATATGATGAACATGTATGAAATTTTTGGCGATTGGAGTTTGGTTTTAGCTTCGTACAATTGCGGACCAGGAAATGTGTCAAAAGCCATCAGACGTTCTGGTGGAAAAACAGATTATTGGGAAATTAGAAAGTATTTACCACAAGAAACAGCGAATTATTTGCCAGCGTTTTTAGCTACGATGTACATTTATGAGTTTAAAAAAGAACACGGATTAGTGCCTCACAAAGCAGAAATGAAATATGCAGAAACGGATACGGTGATGGTAAAACACGCCATGACTTTCAAACAACTGTCTGATTTATTAGATATTTCTGAAGAACAATTGGAATATTTAAATCCAATTTACAAATCGAAATATATTCCTTCTATTGGTGATGAGCATTTTTACTTGCGTTTACCGAAAAATAAAATCGGAATTTTTGTTTCAAATGAAGAAAAAATTTATGGGTATTTAGCGTATTTAGAACAAGAGAAAATCAAAAATATTCAATTGGCTCAAGTTAGAAAACGCGATAGTATTGCTAAAAAAGATTCGATTGCTTTGGCTTCTAATTTCAAAGTGAAAAATGACGACACCACTGAGTACGAAGAAGTAATCAAAAAACGTACGAAAGAAGTGGTTTCTAAAAACTATCATAAAGTGAAATCAGGAGAATCATTAGGTGTAATTGCTGAAAAGAATAATGTTTCCATAGCTGATTTAAGAAAATGGAATAACATCAAAGGCAGCAACATCAATGCTGGACAAAGTTTAGTGATTCAAACCACGAAGAAAGTCACGGTCAATGAAGTGATCAAGAAACCGAAGCCGAAAGTAGAAACCATCACACCAGAAGCGGAAAATGCTGTTGCTGAAAACACAACTAAACCTACTGTAAACAAATATGCTGATGCCAAAAGTAAATTAGAAATTAAAGAAGATTATTACATCGTACAAAAAGGCGATTCTATCTTCTCTATCACCAAAAAATTTCCAAATTTAACGGCGGACGATTTAAAAAAGAAAAACGATTTAAAATCAGATAACATTCAACCTGGAATGAAATTGAAAATCCAGGGTTAAAAAACATATAAGTCATATAAGTTTTCGAAAACCTTTGTAAAAGTTTTATTAGTAAAAATAAGCTTTGACAAAGGTTTTTTGTTTTTTTGTGTAACTCTGTGATTTTCTTTGTGAATCTTTGTGTAATAATTTTTTAATTTAGCCTCGTAAAACTCACTCATTGAAAAAAATATTTCTTTTACTTCTCACCTTCTGCTTGCTATCTTGTTTTGAAAACGAACGAGAGAAAAAAGAACTCGTGGCTAAAAATCCGTATTTGAATCAGAATTCGGTTACGGTTTTAATTTCGCAATCACTTTGGAATGGAAAAGTTGGTGCAAAAATTAGAGAAAAATTTGCCGCGCCAATAGTTGGTTTGCATGATTGTGAATCGGTTTTTACTTTGTTGCCCATTCATGCCAATTATTTTCCTTCAGCTGCGAAAGTTTCTAGAAATATTTTGATTGTTTCTTCTAGTTTCAAAACACAAACTACATTGGTGAAGAATAAATATACGGAAAACCAAAATATTTATACCATTCAGGGAAAAAACCAAGAATTGCTATTAAATCAGTTGCAAAATTCTTCTAAGGAAATTATGAATACGTTTTATAATTCGGAAATCAATTTGATTTTGACGAAAAATAAAATCAATACAAAGTTGCAAAAACAAATTAAAAAGCAGTTTTCTATAGATATCCAAGTTCCAACAGACTATCAAAAAGCTTTACAAGGCGAAAATTTTTTATGGTTGCGAAAAGAAATAGGTTCTGGTTACAATAACCTGTTAATTTATACAGCAAGTTTTTCGGCATTATACAACAAAAATGCTTTGGTGACTAATAGTTTATTTATCCGAAATCAGGTTTCAAAAAAATATGTTTTAGGAAAAACGGATGGTAGTTATATGATTACTGAACAAGCTTATTATCCGAGTTTTCACACCACAGAAATTCAAAATAATTTAGCTTATGAAATGCGAGGGAATTGGGAATTTCATAAAGATTTTATGAACGGACCTTATTTAAATTTCGCCATTAGAGATAACAAACTCAAAAGGTTTATCATTATTGATGGTTTTGCTTTTAATCCCATTCATTCCAAAAAAGATCTCTTGTTTGAAATGGAAGCCGTTATTAAATCGACTAAAATTTTGTAGTTTAGTCATTGCGAATTATTTAAACTAGTCAAAAACACCTAAAATCATTAATTTTGTCAGGTTGAGCGGAGTCGAAACCCAATCCATCGACTCCGCTCAGGAAGACAATTACAGATTTATTAAATTATGATACAATTCAAAATAAAGCCTTTTAACGAACTTTCTATAACTGAACTATACGAATTACTACAATTGCGCTCAGAAGTGTTTGTAGTGGAACAAAATTGCGTGTATCAAGACATTGATGGCAAAGATCAAAAAGCGATTCATGTTTTAGGTTATTACGAAGGTGTATTAGCAGCCTATTCCCGACTTTTTAAACCTAAGGAATATTTTTCCGATAGTTCTATCGGACGTGTGATTGTGAAAGCTTCGCATCGAGATAAAAAATTTGGGCACGATTTAATGCGTATTTCCATTGAAAGCATACAAGATTTATTTCAAGAAACCAATATTACCATTTCGGCACAATTGTATTTGCAAAAATTTTACGAAGGTCATGGTTTTGTTACTGTAGGAGAAAGTTATTTAGAAGACGACATTCCGCATATTGAAATGAGGAGAGTTTAGTTTTTAGTCTCAGTTTTTAGTCTCAGTCTCAGTCTCAGTTTTCAGTTTTCAGTCTTTGTTTAGGCATAAAGTTTGTCATGCTGAAAGCATCTCACACAAAGTAATTTTTTTGAGATGCTTTCAGAATCACAAAATTGGAAGAAGTTTTAAAAATTAAATCTTCGTAATTACCAATTCCACTCTTCGGTCATATTCTGAGCCTTTTCCTAGAGGTTGCGTGTTTCCATAGCCTTTGAATGTTAACCTAGCTTTACCAATTCCGCGTGTTTGTAAATATCGGTAAACTCTTTCTGCTCGGTTTTTAGAAAGTTCTCTTTTTTTGGTATCTTTATCAATGGCTTCTTTATGAAAAGTAGGCGTGCAACAAACATGTCCTTGAATTTCAATATTTAAGTTGGGATATCTTTTTAAAAGAACCGTAATTTTATCTAATTCTTTTTTAGCGCTTTCTTTTAGTTTACTACTTCCTGCATCAAAAAGTAATTTATCTAAATATACACGATCGCCAACTAAAGCATCTTTTCGAATGGTTGAATATAAGCCTGGAATGTTTAAATCTTCCACCACAAAAGGTTTGAAATTCAATACCACATCCACACGACGGTTTTTAGAACGGGCTTCTGGAACATTTTCTTCCAAATCTTCGTCAATCATCACTTTTCCTTTTCCTTCTATTTTTACGATGATTTTATACTTTACTCCTTTTTTTACCAACATGGTTTTCACACTATTGGCTCTGTCTTGTGACAATTTGTAATTGTAATCTACTTTTCCTACATCGTCACAATACCCAAAAATAGAAACACTTTCTAAACGTGTGGTATCAATTAAACTTAAAAAGTGAACCACTGCTTCAGATTGCAATTGTTTGATTTCGCGCACATCGGTATCAAAATAAATAGAATGTACGGTTTGTTCTTGCGAAAAACCAAGAAAAGTTGAAAGGGATAAAAAGGCAAATACTAAGGTTTTCATTTTATTTTTTTAAGATTTTATTATATTCTGTTGGGTTATTTAAAATTTGTTGAGCTTTTAAAACGTCAGAATATTTCGTAGAAACATAATCGTAAAAGGCAGTTCGGTAGCCATATCTCAATAATAATTCTTGTAAAAGTAAACGTTTAATTTCTGCTGCATTTTTATCTAATTCTTTTTCTTTTGATTTTTCAATAGCGGTTTCAAGTTGTTTCAGTTCAACAGTTAAATCGGTATCCATTTTATCTTTTTTAGTAGCTTCTAAAAGATTTTTTAATGATTTGTCGGTATTAGTACTGATTTCAATCTTTTCTTTCTTTAAATACGCTTTAAATTCGTTGTATTCGGCATCAGAAATACTTGAAACGCTTTTCGCGGTCGGATTTCTATAATATAAAATATTCGCAAATTCGAAAACGGCATCAGAATTGGCAATACTTAAACTGATATTGCTTTTTTTCATGTCGGCAATTTCAACATCTGGTAACACGCCACCACCATCGTAAACGGTTCTTCCACCTTTGGTTTTGAAGGCATTAAATTCTTTTTCCGAAGTTTTTATCGCTTTTCCGTTCGCGTCTTTTTTACTATAATCTGTCGCTTGAATACATCTTCCCGAAGGGGTGTAATATTTAGAAATAGTTACTTTTACTTGTGTTCCGTACGTTAAATTAAACGGACGTTGTACTAATCCTTTTCCGAAACTTCTGTTACCCACAATCACAGCTCGGTCTAAATCTTGCAAGGCACCAGAAACAATTTCCGATGCAGAAGCACTTCTATCATTTACAATAATTGCTAAAGGAATTTCCGTATCTACTGGCTCATTTTTAGTTTTGTAGGTATGATTGTGAACCGTATTTTTAGATTTGGTTGTGGTAATTACTTCGTCTTTTGCCACAAATAAATTACAAATATTTACCGCTTCATGTAACAAACCACCAGGATTGTCTCTTAAATCTAAAATAATTTTGGTGGCGCCTTGTTCTTTTAAAGTCAATAATGCCGCTTTAGTTTCGGCTGAAGCTTTTTCGTTAAATTTTTGCAGTACGATGTAACCAGTATTATTCGCTAGTAATTTAAAATAAGGAACTGCTTTTATTTCCACTTCATCTAAAACAATCTGTCCTTTTTTCTCAACTCCTTGTCGGAAATATACGATGTCAATTTTAGTGTTTTTGGCGCCTTTTAATAATTGTGAAGCATCGTCTTTAAAGTCTTTTAGAACTACATCGCCAATTTGAGTGATGATATCTCCTGCTCTAAAACCCGCTTTGTCTGCAGGCATGTTTTCGTACACTTCTTTTAAAATTATTTTGTCGTCTTTTCGGGTGATTAAAGCGCCAATTCCGGTATATTCTCCCGTATTATTGATTTTAAACTTCAATACATCTTGTTCATCAAAATAAACGGTATATGGATCTAATTCGGCTAACATACTTTTTATAGCAACATCCATTAAATTTCCAGCATTGGTTTCATCTACATAATTCTGATTGACAGTTTTATATAAGCTGGTGAAGATTTCAATTTGTTTGGCTAAAGCAAAAAAATCGTTTTGAAAACTAACGGCAATAAATAAAAATCCAGCCGCAAGAGTTGGAATAATTACCTTTTTTTTATTTAGAAAACCCATGAGTGGTAGTTTAATTTTTTACGAATTTAATTAAAATCTTCAAAAACCAATCCAAAGTTGAGATTTACTTCACAGTTTCCTTAAATTTTTGGAACAATTGTATGGTTTTTTCTTCAATTTCTTGGTAAGAAAGTTTTTCTTTGGTTTGATAAAAAAACATAAATGCATAAGGTTTTTCCAAGTTTTCTTTCAATAAATTTTGATTTAAACGGTAACATTCTCTCAGTACTCTTTTAAAGTAATTTCGGTCAACGGCTTTTTTAAAGTATTTCTTAGAAACAGAGACACCCATTAAAACTTTTTCAGAATTATTTTCATCGGTATTTTCTACATAAACCAATCTTAGTGGATATTTTGATACGGATTTCCCTTCAGAAAACAAACGGTTAATTGTTTTATGGCTTTTAAGTTTTTCGTTTTTTGGGTAAGAAAATTGCATGTCGCAAAGGTATAAAAAAAAAGCCATCTTGTTTTTAGCAAGATGGCTTTAGATGTTTTTACCAAATTTTCACTCTTTTTTCTGGAGCGATATACATTTTGTCTCCTTCTTTAATACCAAAAGCTTTGTAGAAAGATTCAATATTTTGAAGCGGCACGTACGCTCGGTATTGTCCTGGCGAATGCGTATCTGTTTTTACTTGATTTTTAATCGCTTCATCACGCATTTTACTTCTCCAAATAGTTGCCCATGAAAGGAAGAAACGTTGTTCAGGCGAAAAACCATCAATTAATCCAGGATTTCCTTTTTCTTTCAAATAAATTTGTAAACCGTCATAAGCAGCATTTACTCCACCTAAATCGCCAATATTTTCACCTAAAGTGAATTTTCCATCCACATAAATTCCAGGTAAAGGTTGTAAAGCAGAATATTGATCCGCTAAAGCGGATCCTAAACTGGTAAATTGTTTTAAATCATCCTCACTCCACCAGTTGATTAAGTTACCTTCTGCATTGTATCTTGAACCAGAATCGTCAAAACCATGAGAAATTTCATGACCTATTACACCACCAATTCCACCATAATTAACGGCTTCATCTGCTCTATAATCGTAAAAAGGAGGTTGTAAAATCGCCGCAGGAAAAACAATTTCGTTATTAGTTGGACTGTAATAAGCGTTTACCGTTTGAGGTGACATCCCCCATTCTTCTTTGTTTACTGGTTTTCCAAGTTTTGAAACGTTTTCTTTATTGCTCCATCTACTAATTGCTAATGAGTTTTCATGTAAAGTTCCACCTTGTTCTGGACTTTTAATTTGTAAACCACTGTAATCTTTCCAAGTATCAGGATAGCCAATTTTTACTCTGAATTTTTTTAATTTCACAATGGCGTTGGCTCTTGTTTCAGGCGTCATCCAAGGTAAGTTATTGATTCTGTTTTCATAGGCTTTAAAAACATTGGCAATCATTGCTTCAGCTTTTTCTTTTGCTTCAGCTGGAAATTTTTTCTCTACATATAATTTCCCTAAAGCTTCACCTAAAACCCCATTTACAGTTGCCAAAGCTCTTTCAGTAGCTGGTCTTTGTTTTAAAGCGCCAGATAAAGTTTTACTGTAAAAATCCCAATCTGTTTTTTCAATTTCTGTAGTTAATTCGTCAGCATTCGAACGTAAAAGCGTCCATGTCATGTAAGCTTTCCAATCATCCACATTATTTTCTTTAATAATTGCGTCTAACTTAGTCATATATTTTGGTTGAGAAACTATAACAGAATCTAAACTAGTAAAACCAGATTTTTCAAAATATGTTTTCCAATTGTTTGAAGGCGCTATTTTTTGTAAATCTGCAACAGACATTGGATTGTAAGTTTTTCTTCTATCACGTCTCTCTACTCTGTCTAAAGTGGGTTCCGATAGAGAAGTTTCAAAAGCTAAAACTCTTGCCGCTTTTTCAGAAGCCGTTTTAGCATCCATTCCTAAATAACCAAACATTTTAGCAACGTGTAACACGTATTTTTCTCTTTTTTCTTTTGTATCTGGTTTGTCAGACATGTAGTAGTCTTTATCTGGTAAACCTAAACTTCCAGTTCCTACATATACTACATTTTTATTACTGTTTTTAGCATCTGCTCCAACATAAGCACCAAAAAAACCTAAACTAACATCTGCTTTTGTTTCAACTAAAAGGTTCATTAAATCGGTACTGTTTTTTACGGCATTAATCTTGGTTAAATATGGTTGAATAGGTGTAATTCCTAATTTATTTCTTGAAACGGTATCTAAAATTGCTTTATATAAATTTACAGCTTTAGCTTGATCTGATTTTGGATCTAAATTTTTATTGGCAACCGCTTCGTTTAAAATAGCCATTACATCATCATCGGTATTTTTTCTTAATTCGTCAAAACTTCCCCAACGCGTTCTGTCGGCTGGAATTTCTGTATTGTCTAACCAAGTTCCGTTAACATATCTAAAAAAATCATCATTTGGTTTCACCGAAGCGTCCATATACTCGGTATTAATTCCGTATTTTTTTTCGTTAACAACTTCTTTTTTGTCAGTTGTGGCAACTGCTTTTGTTTTACAAGAATAGATAAGTGTTGACAAGGAAAGAAGTATAAAACTCCCATGTAGAATGTTTTTTTTCATAATATTTTGGAATAAAAAATCGTTTTATCATCAAACATACGATAAAATATGATTTCAAATAAAACGATTTAATAAATTTAATTTTTTATTATTCTTTTTGTAATAGTATTATTTTCAGTAGAAATTTTTATAAAATACACACCATCAGAAGTGTTTGATAAATCAATATTTGTTTGATTATTACTTATCTCTAATTGATTTTTTTGCAGGATTAATTTTCCACTAATATCGTAAACCTCAATTTTGTTTGGATTTAAGTTTCCGAAAGTAATATTAAAAATTCCATTTGAAGGATTTGGGAAAACGGCTATTTGATTCGCTTCAAAATTTTCAGCAGATAACACACCATTAATTACAAAATCATCCACTTTTACTCCTAATTGGTTTACCCCTTCATCAGCAATAAATACAATTCTGAAAATTACATTTGTTTCTGTATCTAATGTTGCCAATGCATAAGAATACGTATTAAAAGTGGTGTTTGTACCTGTCCATTGTGCGCCAACACAATTGTTACAATCTGTTCCAGTTGTTGTAGGTGTTCTGTTGCTGTTGTACCAACCTGTTCCCATTGAACCTAATACATTCCAAGTGTTTCCTAGGTTTGTAGAGTATTCTACATAAACAATATCCCAGTTTACCTCAAGGTCAAAAGCCATTTTAAAGCTAATTTCTGGATTTGTGATAGTTGAAAGGTTGTAGCATTGAGACACTAAATAGGTTTTAGAAGAATCAGAATAATTACCTGATAAACTTGTTAGGTAAGCTGAATTTCCAGCGGTTTGTAACACATCACCAACTCTGTTTCCTCTCGTCCATCCTGCGCCTTCAGAAATAACAATTAATTCATCCGAAGGATTTGTAAAGGTATTCACTACACCAGCTACACCACT
>MGWJ01000187.1 GCA_001800945.1 Flavobacteria bacterium RIFCSPLOWO2_12_FULL_31_7 | reverse complement strand
TTTTTCAATTTCTATTTTTTTTAGAATTTACCTCTATTGTCAACAATATCAGCTTTATCTTTTAATCCTTGAATAACTCTGAAAGGCGCAGAACCTTTAGTTTGTTGGTTCAATTGGTCAATTTGAGTTTTGAAATCTTTTACTGCTGGAGCTTTAGTAACTGTTTTAGTTCTTACCATAAACAATCCTGAATTTCCTTCAATAACTTTAGAAGTCTTACCTGACTCTAAACCTAATGCTGCACCAATTACTTTTGGCTCGTAACCTAAATTAGGGATTACTGGAGAAGCCATTGTAGCACCAACTGCTGGAGAAATTGTTGAACCTGTTGCTTTAGAAATAGCTTCTAAAGTAGTTCCAGTCATTTTCTTTTTAAGAATAGCTGCTTTTTTCTCATTTTTAATTAATGGCTCAACAGATTGTTTTGCTAATTCTAATGGCAAAAGCCCATCATCATTTTTAGATTTTAATTTTACAATTGCAAATCCAAGGTTAGCAATATCAAAACGCTTTACATCATTAATATTAGTATCATCATTGAAAGCCCAAGTAACAATTTGTCTTTGTAAACCTAAATTGGCAACATTTTCATCGTAAGCTTTAACACTTACAACTGGAGCAATTTTTAATCCAGATGTTTTAGCTGCTTTTTCAAGACCATTTGTCATTGCATCTGTTTCAACTTTTAAGGCTTTATTATAATTTACATCTTCTGTTTTCTCTGAAGGTTGAACTTTTAATGCAACAGTTGCTAAAAGAACAGCATCATATTTTGCATCCACTTTCATTACGTGGAAACCAAAATCTGTTTCAACAACACCTGTTTTACCAACTGGGTTACCAAATAAGAAATCATCGAAAGGTTTTACCATTTGTTTAGGCGCCACATTATCGTATACTCCACCATTTTGTTTAGAACCTTGATCATCTGAATTCATCATCGCTAACATTGCAATGCTAGATGGATTTGCATTAACTTGAGCTAATAAACCTTCCGCTTTTGCTTTTGCTTCTTCTTTAGTTAACTTAACAGATGGCGCTGCTTGCATGGCACCTTTGTAAGCAATTAAAATATGACTTACTTTAGCCGTAGCACCTGATTTTCTTCCAGCTACTCTAGTTAATTTAGAATAACCATTATCAGTATATGGACCGTAAACTTGACCTGGAGCTAAAGCATATAACTGTTCCGCAAATTGTGGATTAATATCTTTTTTTGCTACGTAAGTAGAATCAAATTTAATTTCAGAATATTTATTTACATAATCAGCTAAATTAGTAGCAGAAGCAAATGAAGGAATTGTTTCATTAACACCATTTACCATTTCAGTTTTACCATTAATAAAACCATCAATCTTAGATTTCATCGCTGCTTCATCAGCTGCAGATGGTTTGTTTTCCACTAAAACATATTCTATTGATCTTGTGTTATCAGATTTGTATTTTTTCGGGTTTTTCTTCATGTAAGCGATGATTTCCTCGTCAGTTACCTTAACTTGGTCATCACTCACTGTAGAAAACGCTAAAGCAACATAATCAAAGTCAACTTTATTGTTATCTCTTTCGTATTTTAATTTTCCTTCTGCTTTAGTTGTATACACACTAGATTTAATTAATGTATTATACATTTGCTCTTTAGCAAAATCCTCAATTTGAACTTCATAAGCTTTCCATTGGTTCCATTGTGTTTGGTCTGGAGCACTTTGTAATGAATTGATATATTCAGCGAATTTTTTATCATCAAACTTACCAGCAGCATTTAAAAACTGTGGAGATTGTGATAATTGAGGATCACTTTTAATAACCGACATTAATTGTTCTTTTCCAAGTAACAAACCAATTTTATCGTATTGCTCAGATAATAAAGCTTTTCTTACTTCTTGTTCCCAAACTGAATTTAAAGCTTGAGTATTGCTAATTCCTTGTTGTTGTTTTTCAACATTAGCGACTTTACTCATGAATTCTTGGTATTCAAATTTTGTTCCATTGATAGAACCAACATTATTTGAACCTCCAGAAAATCCACCGCTTTTAATTACATCTGCTAATACAAATGAGAATAGTGCTAATGCAATGATTAGAACTAATAAGATAGAACGTTGTCTAATTTTTGATAAAATTGCCATTTTTATATTGAGTTATTTTTTTGTTCAGTGGGCGAAAATACAATTATCTATTTAATAATAAAATAGTATTGCAATTTTTTTTAATTGTTTTCTTGATTGTTTTCCATTTTCTTTAAAAAACTTCTTCTTACGAAGTACATTATGACAAATCCAACAGCAATAATTGCTTGTAAACCATAATCTTGTTTATTTAAAACTTTATAAATCACAGATACTGAAAACACTATAGCTGCAATTAAATATAAGTATTGGGAATATTTGTAATATTTCATTTTTTATTATTTTTTATTGTTAACTTCTCCATTATTGTTTTGCATGTTGAAAATTTTAAAATCTTTACTAAAATCTATTCCAACACCTTGTAAAAAACTTCCATCAGCATCTTTAAATCTAAACGGTTCTTCCGTAAAAAACCATTCATTTTTTTGATCAAAATACAACTGATTGGTTTCTAAAATCTTACCATCAAAAGTAGCGATTTTCACATTACCAACTAAATCAATAACTTCCGTTTTTTTATAAGAAACCGCTTTATCTGCAACAACAGTTGTTCTATTGCCTTTATCATCGTAAAGTGTAACTAAAACTGATTTAGGAAATTCTACAAATGGATTTTTAGCCGAAGAATAATCAACCATTTTTAAACTCTGAAGAGTTGATTTTACTTTACCGGAGTCGGTATACTTTAAGTTGATTGAATCTGCTTCACCAGTAGGCACAAAGGATGTTTTATAAATTCGCTGAACGTCTTTAAGATTACTCTCACAACTTTGTAAAAACAAAATTAGAGTAACAATAAGTAAATAGTCAACAAATTTTTTCATGTTATTAATTATATAAAGTTTTCTTAAACCATTTATCATTAAAAATCAATCCAATGTTTATAGAAAAATATTCTTCACGAACCAACCCTCTTAATACAGAACCTCTTTCTCCATATTCTACTCCTAAATTCAAGCTTGAGAAAGTACCTTTAATAGGCAATCCCAAACCTATAGTCGCAGATTTATCTTTAATAGCTGTATTATTAATAACTAAACCTGTATTTTCAAATTTAAATCCACCTCGATAGGTAATTCTTTCAAAATAATTATCATAAGAATCAAACTTAGGAATAAAGAAACCTCCAATCGCAACTCGTGTAGCATTTTCGTATGATACATTTGAATAGTTATCGAATCGATTGATTTGACTTCCAGTTCCAGAAAAAGTAATATCTCCACCAATAAACCATTTTCTATTTCCAATTCCGGCACCAAGTGCTAATTTGGAAGGAATAATTAATTTAGAATCCGCAACATTCACTTCAACATCTACAGACGCAGGCAAAGCCGTTCCATCTGATGACAATGAAGCTAAAGAAACATATCTTGCATTGTTAGAATTTAATTTTGTTTGAGGAGAATATACCAAACTTGACATAAAATTCAATTTATTATCAAGCTTTGTATTATAAGTTAAACCCGCATTAAATGCCACACCAGACAATGAAGACTCATTCAACTCTCTTGAACCATACTGAACATTTTCTTGAAACTTTTGAGCTTCCGTTTCAATGGTTCCAAATAAATATTGGAAATCTAATCCTACACTAAATTTAGAATTAATTTTGTACCCAGAACCAAAATACACTTTATTTACTCCACCTTTTCCGAAATATCTATTAATCGTATTATCCGTATCTCTTCTATCATTCACAAATCTATACCCAACAGCACTTTGTGGTAATAACCCTAACGAAACTCCCATTTTCTTTGAAACAGGAAAACCTAAAACCAAATAATCAAATGTTGTTTTCTGTGCTTTTTCTGTTTGTGAACCCGCATTCAATTTATAAAACGAAGTGGTTGCACCTACTTGAAAACTCGTTAACATTTGGTTAGAATACGTTGCTGGATTCAGCACATTAATATTAGTACTATCAGCATAAACACTGATTCCACCCATGTTTACAATATCGTTTGTACCTTTAAATTTAGTACTTCCAATTCCGTAAAAAGAATATGGAGAAGGAGTATTTTCTTGTGCGAAACCGAAATTTGCAAGTAGTATAGTAACTATTAAGGCAATTTTTTTAATCATTTTGTAAACTATAAGTGTATAATTGTTGTAAACTTTTTAATAAGAAATTTTCATCGGCAAATATGACACTTTTTAATCGATTAGCCAAAAAATTAGCATCTCCGCCTGTTAAAATTATTGTAAATTGTTCGTTTTTAACAGAATATTCAGAAACAAAGCCTTCTATTTCATAACGTAATCCGTTAACCACACCTGAATGAATAGCTTCTTCTGTATTGTTTCCAATGAAATTTTCAGGCTGTTTTTTGGAAAGTAAAGGTAATTTAGCTGTGAAATTATGTAATGATTCGTACCTTAAACGTAAACCAGGAGAAATGGCACCACCTAAATATTCCTTTTTATCAGTTACGAAATCATAGGTTACACAGGTTCCCGCATCCACAATTAAAATATTTTGATTGGGATATAACAAAACAGCACCTGCAGCTAAAACCATTCTGTCTACTCCTAAAGTTTTTGGCGTTCCGTATAAGTTTTGAAACGGAAAAGCAGAAGCATGACTAATTTCAAGCAGATTTAAGTGTTTTTTCAACCACAAAATATCGATTTCATCCAATTTTCCGACCGAAGAAAGCACTGCGATGGTACAATTTGAATATTTTTTTAAAATTTTTTCAAAATTATTTTCAAGGTCTTTTTTTTGAAAAACAAACTTTTCAACCAAGTCAACCTGTTCAAAAACAGCTACTTTAATGTTTGTATTCCCTACATCAATTGTAAATATCATATCTAAATATTAGAATTGCAAATGTACGAAATTGATTTTTTTTATTTTTTGTTTTGGAAAATATAAAAATGGTTCTATATTTGCACCCGCAATAAGGAAGTAATATTACAGAATTATTCAAGGTACCTTAGCTCAGATGGTAGAGCAACGGACTGAAAATCCGTGTGTCCCTGGTTCGATCCCTGGAGGTACCACAAACAAACCCTTAATTTCTTTTGATTTTAAGGGTTTTTTGTTTTATACCTATACTACTTCATAAAAAAACCGACAATTTTAAGTTGTCGGTTTTGGTTTTTATTACATTTTTACAAGAACGGTAAAATTTCATTTTTTAATCGGTCGTATTCACCTTGAAGAATTAAGCCGTTATCTAAAAGCTTTTTGTAATTATTTAGTTTGTCAAACAATTCGTCTTTAGATAAATCAGAAAGTTTTTTTTCATGCGGTGGAATAGGCACTTCTAATTCTGTATCTTTAACTAAAGCATCCACTTCAGCAGGCATAATTTCAGCAAAATGTGTTACTTCTTCCGTTACAACCTCTTCAACTTGTGCTTCAACTTCTGTATCTGGCACTAAATTCACATTTGCTGCAGGGGCCCCATTTTTTATGACTTCCAATTGTTCTTTGGCAAACGTATATAATTTTCGCGCTTGATTTTTTGGTAAATAATCAACTGTATGCGTCAATTCTGTTTTTGTAGAGAAAGTAAAATCGGAACCTAAAAAACCTTCTTTTACGAATGTTCCGGCG
>MGWJ01000186.1:916-10773 GCA_001800945.1 Flavobacteria bacterium RIFCSPLOWO2_12_FULL_31_7 | reverse complement strand
AAGATAGATTCGAATTGGTTTTTCAAATGATTGATGCTGGAATTGAAACCATGATTGTTTCGTGTAATTTGGAAATGGGTGAATCGTATTTAGGTCGAATCGTAACCAAAGCATTAGCAATCGAATTACAACAAAAAGGAATTGATCCTTGCGGCGAAAATGGAGAATATCATACTTTAGTGATCAATTGTCCATTATTCAAAGAGAAAATTACGTTGCCAAAATATAATAAACAAACGTATGAAAAATATTGTTTTATAGTTTGGGAAGAAAATAATTAGACTATATGAAATCATTATACGAAATCATTTCCGAACGAAGAGATACACGTCATTTTACTGCTGACGAAGTTCCTGTTGAAGTATGGGAAAAAGCTTTAGATGCCGGACATAAAGCACCATCTGTTGGATTAACAGATGCGACTCGTTATTATATCATCGAATCATCAGAAATAAAAAAACAAGTCAAAGAATTATTTACTTCATATCATAAAAAATCAGCAAATCAAACGGATTCTGAATCGCAAAAGAAATCCTATTTAGAATTAAAATTAGAAGCTATCGAAGAAGCACCCATCGGATTGGTAATTGCTTATGATCGTTCAGTTTTAGATAAATTTACGATTGGAACGGTTGGTAGTAATGAAGCTGTGAAATTTAGTTCGGTTTGTGCGGCACAGAACATTTGGTTGTCGTTAACCGAACAAGGTTATTCGATGGGCTGGGTTTCGATTATCAATTACCATCATTTTAAAAAGCTATTAAATTTACCTGATTATATCGAACCTTTAGGGTATTTCTGTATCGGAAAACCTGCAACAGATTATGGAAAACAACCGATGTTGCAACAATTGGATTGGAAACAAAAATTAGAAAAACCAATCGTCACAAAAATTGAGAGTTTTACGCCAGTCAACCATTTAGAATTAGAGAATTTTGCAGTGTTGCATTCGAATTCATCAGAATTAAAAGATAAATTGATTGATAAGATTAATCAAAAAACAAAACCATTAGGTTCACTTGGAAGATTAGAAAAATTAGCTTTACAAATTGGTTTAGTGTTTCAATCGGAAGCCCCAAAAATTGAAAATCCTACCATAGTTGTTTTTGCTGCCGATCACGGAATTGCGAATCACGGAGTAAGCGCGTATCCACAAGAAGTAACTCGCCAAATGGTAGAAACTTTCTTAAAAGGAGGCGCAGCTATTTCTGTATTTTGTAAGCAGAATAATATTGATTTAAAAATTGTCGATGCGGGAGTGAATTACGATTTTCCAACGAATACTTCAATTATCAATACCAAAATTGCCAAAGGAACGCAATCCTTTTTAACCACATCAGCGATGAGTTTGGAGGAAATGAATTTGTGTTTTCAAAATGGAGCTGATGTTGTAAACGAAATATATAAATCTGGAAGTAATTGTATTGGTTTTGGAGAAATGGGCATCGGAAATACATCAACCGCTTCGGTTTTAATGAGTGTATTGACAAAAATTCCAATTCAAGATTGTGTAGGAAAAGGAACGGGAGTCATGGATGAAAAATTAAAAAATAAGATTGAAATTTTATCTAAAGCGATTTCTAGTTTTGAAGAAGATGCAACTTGGGAAAATTTAGTATCTCATTTCGGAGGTTTTGAAATTTTGCAAATGGCTGGCGGAATGTTACAAGCCTATAAAAATAAGATGCTAATTTTAGTGGATGGATTTATTTCTACAGTAGCGTTTTTGATTGCGTATCAAAAAAATCCAGCTATTAAACAAAACGCTATTTTTTCGCATTGTTCGGAAGAAAAAGCCCACATCGATTTACTAAATTATTTACAAGTAGAACCCATTTTATCTTTAAATATGAGATTAGGCGAAGGAAGTGGTTGTGCAGTGGCATTTCCAATTGTTAAATCGGCAGTAACTTTTTTAAATGAAATGGCAACTTTTGAAAGTGCTGGAGTGAGTAATAAGTAAGAGCCAAGTAAAAAAAGCCAAGTAAAAAGTAAAAAGGAACAAGTGATAGAACCTTCGCGACTTTTTGTCTTCGTGACAAATTAAACCATACCAAACATGAAAAAACAACTAAATATATTTTTTACAGCACTAATGTTTTACACAAGAATTCCTTGTCCGAAAAACATCACACACGATCCAACGTATTTAAACAAAGCTACTCGCTATTTTCCATTAATTGGATATATAGTTGGTGGAATTGGTGCTTTAGTATTTTTTGTAGCCTACAAGTTATTTGATTCAGATGCTTTAGCAATTTTATTTAGTTTAGTTGCAAATATCCTAACAACTGGTGCTTTTCATGAAGATGGTTTTGCTGATGTTTGCGATGGTTTTGGTGGCGGTTGGACGAAAGAGAAAATTCTAAAAATAATGAAGGATAGTGCCATTGGTGCGTATGGTGCAATTGGTTTAGTGTTGTTATTTGCGGTTAAGTTTTATGCGATTAAAGAAGTTATTGATACAGATTGGAATGATACTCTTATACTTACAGGATGTTTAATAACTTTTATTTTGGTTCACGCTTTAAGCCGATTAACAGCTATTTCAATTATTTTCACAACAGATTATGTTCGTGAAGATGAATTGTCAAAAAGTAAACCGATTGCTAAACAAAATACTTGGAAAGAAATTTTAGGCGCTTTTGTGTTCGGATTAGCACCAATAGTTTTTATCATGTTTTCAAATTGGAAATATGTATTAATTTTAATTCCGCTTATCGTTTTACGATTCTTTGCGATTCGTTATTTTAAAAAATGGATTGGCGGTTACACGGGTGATTGTTTAGGCGCAGTGCAACAAATAGCGGAACTAGTAATTTATTTATCAATTATTGCTTTATGGAAATTTATTTAGTTCGTCATACAGAAACGGTTGCACCAAAAGGTATTTGTTACGGTCAAGCCGATGTGGATATCAAAGAACCTTATTTAGATATTTTTCAAGGAATTAAAGAACAACTTCCTGCTGATGCCATTGTGTATTCAAGTCCATTAATCAGATGTAAAAAAATGGCAGAATTTTTTTCTGAATCTATCATTTTTGATGCTCGATTGAAAGAAATGAATTTCGGAAACTGGGAGTTAAAAGCTTGGAATGATATTCCATTAGAAGAAATTAATCCTTGGATGGATAATTTTGTTACTGTCAAAGTTCCAAATGGCGAATCTTTCGAAGATTTATACCAACGTGCTATTGAGTTCTACTCAGAATTACTTCAAAAAAAAGAAGATAAAATGATACTTTTTTGTCACGATGGTACGATAAGAAGTATTTTATCACACTATCATAAAACCAAACTTAAAGATGCTTTTTCGCTTTATAAAATTTCTTTCGGAGAAGTAATTCGTTTAGAATTGTAAGTAAATGTAGGATTTCTTGAAATAATTCCTATTTTTGCACTCGAATTATGGTTGGATTTTACACTTTTCGTAAAATTCATTAAAAGGGAATCAGGTGTAAAACCTGAGCTGTACCCGCAACTGTATGCTAATAAGGTTATTGTTACTACAAATCCACTGTTCCGATATTAGGGATGGGAAGGAAAACAATAATACGCAAGCCAGGAGACCTGCCGCAATTCATAATGTATCAAGCTTTCGGGAGAAAAAGTTTGGGTATGGGTAATTCTGTGCTTTTTTCCTATTTTTTAAAATTTAAAAATTAAAGATGAAAACGAATTTCATTCAATTAACCGCGTTTTTTACGTTGGTGACTTCTTTTGCCATGGCACAAGAACAAGATGCTACAAAAACTATTGAAGAAGTAGTTATTACAGACACCAAATTTGCGCAAAGCAAAGCAAAATCAGGTAGAAGTATCGAAAAAATTACACAAAAAGATTTAGCACAAAGAAAAGGACAAAGTGTGGCGACAGTTTTAAGTCAGTTGTCAGGATTTGAGGTGGTTGGTAATCAAGGGAATGCAGGTAAAAATTTAGATTTATTTGTTAGAGGAGGAAATACCAATCAAGTTTTAATTTTAATTGATGGAAATCCAGTTGTAGATGCCTCAAGTATTTCTTCTACTTACGATTTACGTTTATTGCCTGTTGATCAAGTAGAAAGTATCGAAGTTTTAAAAGGTGCTTCTACGGTTTTATATGGGCCAAATGGCGCTTCAGCAGTGATTAATATTACCTTAAAAAAAGCAGTAAAGAATGATATTTCTGGTACAGCTTATGTAAATGTTGGCACACAAAACACAACAGAAAATCATAAATTACATGGTAAAGAATCTAATCAAGGTTTTTCATTTAATGGTTCTAACGGAAAAGTTTCGTTTTTAACCTCATTAAATAGTACCGAAGTGAAAGGTTTAAGTGAAGCAGCTGGTGTTAATTTTGAAGATGATTCTTTCTCAAGATTAAATTTAAACCAACAATTTGGAGTTAAAGTAACTTCAAAATTAAATTTTGATTTCTTTGCCAATTACGATAAATTAAAATCAACTTTTGATGATGGTTCTTTTGCAGATAACGAATTTAATTCTTTATCAAGTGAGCAATTTAGAGCGGGATTTACACCAACTTATAAATACAAAAAAGGAGAATTTAAAATCAATTCTTCATTTGGATTGCTAGAAAGAGCATATATTAATTTTGATATGTGGTCAGGTCTTTCAAACTCTTTCTACAAGTCGAGAAATGTGAATGTGGATGCTTTTAATAAATATAATGTGTTGAGTTCGTTGTATGTAGTAACGGGTGTGCAATTTCAGTTTTTTGATATGAATCAGTTTACACCTTATGGCGATATTCTCGGAAATGCTGCTAAATTTAATGTTATTGATCCTTATGTAACAGCTGTTTATGAAACAAAATTCGGATTAAATGTAAATACAGGTGTTCGTTACCACAAGCATAGTGTTTATAATGATTATTTAATTTGGAACTTGAATCCATCGTACACCATTTCAAAAATTGGATTGAAATTCTTTGGTTCTGTTGGTGGTGCGGTTGTTTCTCCAACATTATACCAAGTGTATTCTCCTTACGGGAATTCTGCATTGACACCACAAGAAAATACAACTGCCGAATTAGGTTTTGAAAAGTCATTTTTAAACAAAAAAGTAGTTTTCACAGGTGCCACTTTTTATAGAGAGGATGATAATTCTATTGTATTTGGAAATTTGCCAAGTCCACCATGGGGACAGTATGTTAACATTGCAGGAATTAGTAAATCAAAAGGTTTCGAAACAAATGTTGTAATCAAACCTGTTCAAAAAATTATGGTTAGTGGAAATTATACATTTGTACAAAATGATGTTTTAATTGCAAGATTTGTTGCCAAACACAGAGCCAATGCTAATTTGTCTATCGATATTACAAAAAATATTTCATGGAATGCACAATACCAATATATTAATCAAAGAGATGTAGCTTATTTTGATAGTGTTACTTACACAACTGTGGCTACTGAAGTTCCATCGTATCAATTAGTACATACCAATTTAAGTGTAAATGTATCTTCAAATTTAAGTTTGTTTGCGGCTGTTCAAAATATTTTTAACGAAGATTTTATTGAAACGGTTGGATTTACATCAAGAGGAAGAAACTTTAAATTAGGTTTAAATTTAAAATTCTAATTTCTTGAAATAGCTCATCCGAGTTAGTTTACAAAAAGGATTTAAGGCGTTTAACTTTAAATCCTTTTTTTTCTGTAACAAATACATAAAATGGTTGTCTTATCTTTGGAATAGATTTTGATACACTATAAAAAATAAAATTATTTAAAAATGAAAAAAATTATCGTTTATGTAGCCCTATTAGTTTCATCTTTAGCGTTTTCTCAAAATGCTTTCGATAAATTAGAAGATAAAGAAGGTGTAGAAAGCATTGTGGTTTCTAAAAAAATGTTCGAAATGATGAGCAAGGTTAAGGTAGATGCAAAAGATAAAGAAATGCAACAATACATGAATTTGCTTAAAAAATTAGACAATTTACAAGCAGTTTATACGTCGCAATCAAAATTAAGTGGCGACATCAATTCAGCAGCAGCTTCTTATTTAAAAGCGAATCCGTTAGAATCAATTACCACAACAACACAAGATGGAAATGTAATTAAGGTGTATGGTAAAACCGATGCTAATCAATCTAATGTAAGAGAGGTTTTAGTAGTGGTAAATGGAAATTTCAATGGTGTAAAAACGTCAGTTTTATCTATTAAAGGCGATTTTCCTTTAAGCGAAATTGCTTTAATTGTAAAGAAATTAAATATTCCTGGTGCGGATATTTTAAGTAAAATTTCAAAATAATAAACGATGAAAAAATTAATTGGAATTGCTTTAGTAGTTGTTATGATGAGTTGTAAAGACGAGCCTTCTTTGCAAAAATATTTCGTAAAAAGTGGAGATAAAAAAGAATTTATGTCCATGGATATTTCTTCTTCGATCTTAAATGTAAATGAAAGTAAATTATCTGAATCAGAGAAAAAAGCTTTAGCTTCATTTGAAAAAGTGAATGTTTTAGCTTTCAAAAAAGATGAAAAAAACAACGCTCAGTATACTAAGGAAATTAAAGAAGTTAAAGAAATTTTAAAGGATACCACTTTTCAACCTTTGATTAAATTAAATGGAGTAGGGCATAATGCATCAATTATGTTGGTTGGTGATAATAAAGAAATTGATGAGTTGGTTTTATTCGGAAATCAAAAAGATTTAGGTTTCACGGTAATTCGTGTTTTAGGCGACAATATGAAACCTGAAGATGCGATGCAATTTTTCAGTATTTTACAAAAATCAAATATCGATATGGAACAACTAAAACCTATTTTGAATTTCGTAAATAAAAAATAAGTTAAGTTTTTATAAAAATATAAAATCCCGATTCTGATAAAGTTTCGGGATTTTTTTATTTCATTAAATATTTTTTAGCATCTAATATTTAATCAATATACTCTAAAATATCACCAGGCTGACAATCTAGAACTTTGCAAATTGCTTCTAATGTGCTAAAACGTATCGCTTTTGCTTTTCCGGTTTTTAAAATGGACAAATTCGCTAAAGTCAAATCTACTTTTTCAGAAAGTTCATTTAACGACATTTTTCTCTTGGCCATCATTACATCTAAATTTACAACTATAGCCATATTTTAAACTGTTAAATCCATTTCTTCTTGTAATTCTATACCTCTTTTGAACACATAAGCAAGCACAAATAAAATCACACCCATAAATAACCAAACATCTCCACCTGCAATTTTTAATAAATGAATGGTAGGCATTTTGATATTTTGATTAGCTAACCATTCTGTATAATTCATACCATAATTTGTAAAAAAACCTATCCCAAAAGAAATATAAGCTTGAATTAAAATAAATTTTCTTATGGAATGATTAAATGGTGAAGTTATGGAAAGTTCCTTGTTTTCAATAATTCTAATAATCAAGTAAAACATTATTGCTTTTAGTAGGGCAACTATACTCATAATTCCAGTTACTACAATGAAATGACCTTCGTCGAATTGGTACAAAGATGAAAAATCAATTTGATTCCAGAAAAATCCAGCTCCAGTTGGGTTAAAAAGTAGCGTGTAAAAAAGATTGAATAGAATTCCGCCAGCTTCAATACATAATCCAATAAAGATAATCCAACAAAGAATTCTTAACACCATAAGCATTTGCTTCGAACTAATTTTAATTTCCATAATTTTAAATATTAAAAGTTGATGATGCAAATATCAATAAAAATTTATTGAAAAACAATAAAAATATATTTTTTTTCGATTGATTTAAAATTTTAAAATAAAGCTATGTTGTCTTTTTGAGCGAAGCGCCTAAATATCAAGTATTGCAAATAAAACTTATATGACTTATGTGTTTCAATTATCAATTCGAATAGTTTTTAAACATATAAATCCAAATCATTCTAGATAAACGAAGATTAAAAGACGACATTAAAACAATCACAGTTGCGATTATTGGAATCATTCTTAAGTCGAAATTTTCTTCAAAAAATTGATGCGCAATTATGTAAGTAATTATTGCTTCACCAACGCCTAATGCATAGCTCACAAACATCGAACCGAAGAAATAGCCTGGCTCTTTTTCAAATTTGTTATGGCAATGACTACAATATTCATTCATTTTTGGAAAACCAATGCTGAAGAAAAAACTTTTATCTCTAAAAACTTTTCCTTTATAACAGTTTGGACAATCATTATTTAGTATGTGTTTGATGTTTTGTAACATAATCAATTATTTTATGCAAAATTAAGACTTATCAATGTGCGAAAAGTTTCTTATATTCGCTAAAAATGGTAAAATAAAGACATTTTGTAAATATGGAAAAGTTACCCATTTATCAAATTAAAAAGTTCAATTGTCAGGCTGATGCAAATGATTTGTATTTTAATGATTTTAAATCGCATTTAAAAACTCACGATTTTATTGAGAATTCGCACAGTCATAATTTTTATTTATTAGTACTATTTACTCAAGGTTCTGGATTTCATACGATTGATTTTGATACATTTGAAATTCAACCGAAGTCATTATTTGTGCTAAAACCTGGACAAGTGCATAGTTGGCAACTTTCTGCTGATATTGATGGTTATATTGCCTTTTATTCTCAAGAAATTTATAATGTGTATTTTGGTTCGAAACAAATTGAAGAGTATTCTTTTTACAGAGATTTGAAGAATTCGCCAGAAATAATTTTGAATGAAAGTCAAGCCAAAGAAATTTCTATTTATTTTGATTTACTCTTGGAAGAAAACAACCGGAATGAATATAAGAAATTAGATAAATTATTGAACCTCTTAGATATCATTCATGTTGAGTTAGCTCGGATTTATGAATCGTTACAAGAACATAATTTACATTCTTATAATCTAAAAATTAAAGAATTAGAACAGTTAGTAAATCAGTATTTTAAAACAGAAAAATTGCCCTCTTTTTATGCCGATAAAATGAATATGAGTTTGAAACATCTGAACAGAATTTGTAAAAATGTTTTAGATATTACGTTAACGGAATTTATTTACAGCAAAATTATTTTAGAAAGTAAGCGTTTATTATCTGCCAATGTAATGACAATTGGTGAAGTTGCAAATGATTTAGGTTTTGAGAATTATTCCTATTTCTCTAAAGTTTTTAAGAAATATACGAATTTGTCACCGAAAGGTTTTAAGAAGTTGGTTTGATTGTTTTTTAATCCTCAAAATCATCTTCTAACCATTCTTTTACATCTTGTAAAACTTGATTTTTCATAAATTGAATAAAATCGATATGTTCATTCTCAATTATACTCCAATCGGCTGTGTTTTTTTGAAAGGAAGGATGAAAAACAATTACGTTTTCACATATTTTACTATTTACAATTTCAAATCCAGCATAAGTGTCCATATCTTGTCGATGTCCAAATGTCAAGACTTCACGATTGGAATTATCTTCAATTTTAAATCTTTCATTGATGTCAGATTTTAATTCTAAAGTTTCATAAAAATGCCAAGGAATAAATTTTATAAGTTTCTCTTGAAGAAACCATTTATATGAATTTGGGATTTCTAATTCCATAGTTTTGTTTGAATTTATTTCACCGTAATTTCATCAATAAAAATAAATGCATCACCACCAAAACCTTGGTGCCATTCTGGTAATTTACCGTAATTTTTGGCAATGACTTTTACATAACGAGCGGTAGTTTTATGATCTAATAGAATTCCATAATCCATTGTTTTTATATCGGTGTTTTCTGGTTTAATATCACTATTTTTAGCAATATCAAAAACTCCTACGGATTTGAAATTAATATTGTCAGTTGAAACTAAAAACTCTAATTCTGTTGGCATCAAAATCCAAGAACGACTGTCTTGTAAAAAGTTCGCTTTAAATGAAAATAAAGGTTTTTCTTCTTG
>MGWJ01000186.1:0-830 GCA_001800945.1 Flavobacteria bacterium RIFCSPLOWO2_12_FULL_31_7 | reverse complement strand
TTAAAGCTTCTGGTCCACCAGCATGATATTGTGGATTGTATTTTGATTTGATGTTAATCGTGTAATTATTTGGTTTTTTATAATACGTTGCAGAAATCGTTTTGCTTTTTTGCCCTTTGTTTTCTGTATAAGCAAACACATTTGTAGTTAAATCAATTGTGAAAGGTTTGGTGTATTTTATAAATGTTCTATCATCCAATTTTGAGGTTGCATCATTTGTGGTATAATAAATAACATCAGTTGGATTTTGAGATTTTATTTCCACGGTCATTTTATCTTTAAAAACAATACTTTCCGCTTGAATGGTTGGAACAGGAACAATTTTATTATTGTAAATTTCGACGTTTTTTGATGAATCTTTATTAAAATCGAAATTGGTAAACACGTTATCTGAGAAAACTTTAACTACATTTTTTTCTCCATCTTTGGAAATAAATTCAATTCTTTCAAAATATGGCTTAACAGAATCCCATTTTTTATTTCCTGGTGTCACGTCATAAATCCCTATTGAACTCAACACATACCATGCGCTCATTTGTCCGCAATCTTCGTTTCCGATTAATCCGTCTGGTGTGTTTTTGTAAAATTCGTTTAAGATATAATGTACTTTTTCTTTCGTTTTTTCTGGTTTGCCAATATAATTGTACAAATACGCCATGTGGTGACTCGGTTCGTTTCCTTGTGCATATTGGCCAATTAAACCTGTAACATCCACTTGTTCACGACCTGTAGTTTTACTTTCGCTGTTAAACATTTCATCCAATTTCGCTTCAAATTTTGCTGGTCCGCCATACGCTTCAATCATTCCTGGAATATCTTGTGGTACGAAA
>MGWJ01000185.1:14789-18670 GCA_001800945.1 Flavobacteria bacterium RIFCSPLOWO2_12_FULL_31_7 | reverse complement strand
AAAATGGTCATACAAATATTTCTATTTTAGTTGATTCTGATGAAGTGACTTTTGAAATGAGTCAGAAACAAACCATTTTAGAAGCCGCTTTAAAACAAGGTTTAGATGTGCCTTATTCTTGTCAAGGCGGAATTTGCAGCAGTTGTATTTGTCGCGTTACAGAAGGAAGTGCTGTGATGAATAAAAACCAAATTCTAACAGACAACGAAGTAGCTGAAGGTTTGGTTTTAGCTTGTCAGGCTGTTCCAACAACTTCTGAAATTAAAGTTGATTTTGATAACATATAATTAAAAGAAACTAAGAATAAAATAAAAAAAGGAGCTATTAAGCTCCTTTTTTATAATCTGTAGGTGTTAATCCTGTGTGCTTTTTAAACGTAGCATTAAACCCTGATTTAGAATTAAATCCTGATAAATTCCCGATGGCTTCAACGGTATAGTTAGAATATTTTTGGTCTAAAAGTATTTTTTTAGAATATTCAATTCTATGGTCATTTATAAAGTTTGAAAAATTAACGTTGTATTTTTTATTGATCAATTGTGATAAGTATTTTTCATTCGTTTCTAATTCTTTGGCGAGTGTTTTTACATCCAAATTAGGTTGAAGAAAAATTTTATCAACTTCTAATTTAAGGTTCAATCTTTCGTTAATTTCAGCAAATAAATCCTGATTGGATTCTGCTTCTAGATTGTTTTTTATATAAACATATTTCTTTCCTTTCCATAAAACAAAAAACGAAATAACAAAATAAACTAAGTAATACGACTTCAACATACTTTTTATTGTTAAATCAGCTATCAAGTAATTTTGGATTAACCAGATTAAAACAAATAAGTCAAAAAATAGAATAAAAAGTGAGAAGTAGAATTTTTCAGGCGCTTTATAAAGTAATTTTTTTGTTGGAAAAGAGCCAATCAATTGATGTGATTTAACACTATAATAAATTGCCCAAATTGGAAAGAAAAACAATATTATGATATAATTAATATAAGTTGACATTTCTTCAACAATCTTAAACGTAAACGCTTTTTCGTTTTTTTGAAAAGTTAAAAAAAGAAAGGAAAGGGTGTTTATCAGAAATAATATAAAGGGTATGTAATAGTTTTTTATATTTATTTCTTCCTTCTTTAAATTATCAAACACAACATTATACAGTAACGGCGAAAGAGAAATCATTAACACAAAAAACAACAAGGTAAAAGCGTTGGCAACACTTTCGGTAAATGCATTTTTATAATTGGAAGAGATCGTTAAACTTATAAATAAAAACAGCCATAAAAAATAAAAAAAAACTTCTTTACGTTGCATTCTTTTTTTCAATAACAGGAATGAAGAAAAAAGAAAAGTAAGAAAAGAAATTAAGATTAAAGCTACTTCCATTTAGTAATTTGGAGATTAAATATTGGATAACAAGTACCAAAAATAAGGAAAAAAGTACAGTTTCGGTGATATTAGACAACATAAAAAATAAAAACTTAATCAGTCGGTGTAGATTTGAATCAAAATTAATCAAAGAACACATCATGAAAAAAAATTTACTGATTGCATTTTTAGGAATATCGAATATGATAATTGCACAAGTTGGTATAAATACGACTAATCCTACAGCGATGTTACATGTTTTTGGAACAACTACACCTGGAACTGGACCTTTTGCTTTTAGATTAGAAGACGGCACTCAAGCCAATGGAAGAGTTTTAACTTCTGATGCTAATGGAAATGGATACTGGCAAGTACCTTCTGGCGGCAGTGCTTATACTTTTAATAATGGTTTAACACTTACAGGTTCTAATGTTAAACTTGGTGGTACCTTAGTAAACGCAACCGCTATTGATCTTGATGTAAACAACCTAACATTTACCAGAAATTTTGGCTTTTCTTTTGGAGGGAAAGTTTTATTCCAAGGGAAAGACAGAATAGCAATGGCCGCAAGATTATACACAAATTATGTAAATTTTGGAGGTGATTTTGATGTTAACGCCACTGTAGATGGCACTACGCTTTCTGATAGTGGAAGTGTAAATTACACAATTGATATGGTGGCTGGGTTTAATACAGGTACTGCAGGTGGTTCTGCTATAAGAACTGGTTCTGTAGAATACATAGTTGACGGAACAAGTGAACTGTTTGTGAGCCATGATTTTAGCCCATTAACCAGTAAAAACTTAGGCTCATCAACTTACAGATGGAATACGGTATATGCTACAAATGGGGTTATCAATACATCCGACATGAACCTAAAAACAAATGTAAAACAACTGTCTTATGGGTTAAATGAAATTTTAAAATTACAAACCATAACTTATAATTGGAAAGACAACAAAATTGGAAAAACAATAATTCCTTCCGACTTACAAGAAAGAAAAATTGGATTTTCTGCGCAACAATTAAAAAGCGTTTTGCCAGAAGTAGTCCAAACTCATAGTTGGGTTGCTGCAGATGAAGAAGGAAATTATAAAAGAGTAGAAAATAAAAATTTAGGTGTGTATTATAGCGATATCATTCCTGTAACAGTAAAAGCTATTCAAGAACAACAAACACAAATTGAAGAATTAAAAGCTGAAATTAAAGTTTTAAAAGAGGCCATTGAATTGATGAAAAAGAAACAATAAAAACAACACAACAATTGTTTTATTTAAGGGCTGGTGTAGTTTATCAGCTCTTTTATTTTGCTCACAACTGTTTTGGGTAAAATACTTCGCATCGCATTTTCATAACCTGCTACTTTTTTATTTCCATAAACCGAAGTAGGTAAAAACGGAAATTGTGCTCTATCTGAAGTAATACAAAAATCATCTGGTTGATTGAACGGTTTGAATCCTGCAAAAGGATGTGTAGCGCCCCAAAGTGTAATGACTTTTGCACCTAGCATCGCCGCAATATGTGCATTCCCAGAATCCATGGAAAGCATGATATCTATATTGGAAATCACTTCTAATTCTTGTTTAAATTTTAGTTTTCCAGCTAAAACGATTACATTTTCATGTTGGTTTTGCAGTTTATTTAACAATTGAATTTCTTTATCGCCACCGCCAAATAAAAAGATTTTTTGGTTTTTGTTTTCCACTAAACCATCAATCACTTGCTTCATTAAATCGATTGGATACACTTTACTTTCATATTGTGCAAAAGGTGCGATGCCTATCCAATTTCCTTCTTTTTTTCCAATTATAGCAATAATTTCTTCTGATAAAATAGCTTTCTCAGGAAATGTTGGATTTTCTAAATTTAATGGAAATCCTAATTTTTCAAACGTTTCACCATGTCTGGAAAACATTGATTTTGTTGGAGAAATAGTTTTAACTTCTAATTTAGTCAGTTCTTTTTTTTCTTGTCTTCCTTTATCTGTTGCTGCAACTTTTTTACCTGTTAAAGCAAATAAGGTTCGTACAATTTTTGAACGTAATACATTATGTAAATCGGCCACCGCATCAATATCTAATTTTCGTAAATCAGAAAACAAACGCAACAAACCTAAAAAACCTTTATGCCTTTCTTTTAAATCAATCGCAAAGAACGTTACGTTTTCAATATCATCAAAAAAAGGTTGGAAAAACGGCCGAGAAACCACCGTGATTTTTACATTAGGATACTGTAAAGAAAAAGCTTTCAACACTGGAACGGTCATAGCGACGTCACCCATTGCTGAAAGCCTGATAACTAAAATGCGTTTCGACATTTATTTTTTATTTTGATACAAAACTGGATTCAATTCCTCATCGTTGTACATTTTCATTTGTTTGTACACTTTCATGAATTTATCACCATTTTCAATATCTTCCACTAATTGGCTAATTGAAATAAACATATCGTTTTTTTGATCTAACAATACATTTAATTTTTCTTGACATTTGGCTCTGTGTTCCGCTGTAGCTTCTTCA
>MGWJ01000185.1:0-14758 GCA_001800945.1 Flavobacteria bacterium RIFCSPLOWO2_12_FULL_31_7 | reverse complement strand
GCTGGACTTTATGTATTGATTCTAGCATTTGGTTTCACTTGAACATGTGCATATTTCTGTAAAAAATACCCATCAATATATTCTACCATATCCGTTCTAACTTGGTTAGAAGCATCAATTTTACGTTTTAAATCTAACGCGGCAACTGGATCAATATTTGGATCACGAACAATATCTTCATAATGCCATTGCACCGTATCTACCCAGTTTTTTGCATATAATAAATGTTCCACCGAACCTTTTTCATACGGATTCAAAACAGGTTGGTACACATCGTCAATAACGTGATAGTCTTTTATAGATTGTTCAAAAATGGGAAAAGCAAATTCTGCAAACATAGTTTCTAATTTAATTTACAAAAATAAGGATTTTTTGTACTTTTAACCACAAATTTCAAATTATCTCACATGAACATTCATTATATCTCCGAACAAAACAGTATTTTAAACCATTTTCTTACCCAACTTAGAGATGTAAACATTCAGAAAGACAGCATGCGTTTTAGAAAAAACATAGAACGTATTGGTGAGATAATGTCTTACGAATTAAGTAAAAAACTGGAATATAAAGACATTGCGGTTCAAACGCCTTTAGGAGTAAAACATACTACCACTATTGCTGAGGATATTGTTTTGTGTTCTATTTTAAGAGCTGGTTTAGCGCTTCACCAAGGTTTTATGAACTTTTTTGATGATGCAGAAAACGGTTTTATTTCTGCTTACAGACATCATTATAATAACGACGATAATTTTGATATTTTAGTAGAATACAAAGCCACACCAACTTTAACTAATAAAAGTTTAATCTTAATCGATCCGATGTTAGCAACTGGTCAATCTTTAGTTGCGGTATTGAACAAACTTTTAGCAGACCACAATCCGACACAAATACACATAGCTGTAGTAATTGCTGCACCAGAAGGAATTAAATTTTTAGAAGAAAATTTACCTGATACTTGTAATTTATGGGTGGCTGCGCTAGACGAAAAACTAAACGAGAAAGATTATATCATTCCTGGTTTAGGTGATGCTGGCGATTTAGCGTATGGAAATAAGTTATAATTGCACAAAAAAGAAAAACAATCCAACCGCAAATAACAGATATAAAGACACTTCTTTATAAATAGAATCTTCAAATTTTTCGAACATATTCGCCCCTAAAATAGATAAAGGTGCAAACGAATAGATTAACAAATCGTTCGACTTATTTGGTGAGAAAATATAAATACCGACAGCCAAAATAAACGAAAAATAAATTTGTTTATAAGACGATTGCATGTTTAAAGGTTTGTTCTGATAATCAAAAGTTTGAGAAGCAAAAAACAAGACTGAGATAGAAACAAACAGTGCCAATGCCATGTTTTGATACACATTATCAAAAGCAAAAAAGTTAAAACTCACATCAAAAATATTGTCTTTAATGGTGTAAGTATCAAACAAAATCAAACTAGCGAAAATATACAAAATCCAAACACAAAGGAAAGAAACGAATGGTAATAACCAGTTTTTAAAATCTTTCCCCGAGTGAAATATTATCGAAATAAACACTAAAACGATATACAAAATACTCCAAAAATGGAAAATAGCAGAAAGGAAAATCCAGAAAGACGCATCAAAAATTTTCTCTTTTGGAGAATTTAAAGTTTTTAAGGAAACCAATCTTCTCAAAGCCAATAACAAAAACACGTTAGACAGCACAATTTTAGTATCATCTAATATGGTTGGAAATAAAAGTAAGAATATAAAAAAGATAAGAATCGCATAATTATCGTTCTTAGTCAGCGAGTTTTTTAAAGAAATAAAGTTGACTAAAAAAAACGAAAACAAGATTAAAACTAAAACAGTTGCTTTTTCAATTAGAATATTTAGACTAAAATCGGTAGTTGAAACTCGAATTTGGTATAAAAAAAAGCAAGAAAGTAGCATTATAAAGATTAATGCGTAATTTATTGGTCGAGTTTTACTAAAAAGGCTTGCAATCATAAAGATATTTTATATTTTTGTAGTGTAAATATAATAATAAAAAAATGAAAGCATTTTTCGAAGCAATACAATTTTTATTTGTTGAAGTACTTTTTGTACCAATGGACTTATTAAGAAGTTGGGAATTAACTAACTGGTGGGGTGCAAATATTATCAACTGGGTATTTATTTGTATCTGTTGTTATTGGACTTATTACTGGACCAAACAATTAGCGATTTTCAAAAAATCTGGAGAAGACGAGCAAGATACAACTGCACACTCTTTCCTTACAAAATAAACACAGGTTTTAAAATATAAAAAATATCCGTAATAGTAGTTTATTACGGATATTTTTGCATGTATAAAGTTAAGGGTTGTTTATAAATCGAACCCGATGTCTTTTCTATAATTCATCTTATCAAATTTTAGATTTTCTATGGTTTGATAAGATTTTTTTGTGGCTTCTTGGAAGTCATTCCCAAAAGATGTAACTGCTAAAACACGACCACCATTTGACAATATTTTTCCGTTTTCTTCTTTTGTTCCTGCATGGAAAACTAACGATTCTGTTGGATTTTCTAAACCAGAAATTTCTTTACCTTTTTCAAATTCTTCAGGATAACCGCCAGAGACTACCACAATAGTTGCTGCCGTTCTTTCGTCTAATTCGAATTCAAAATCAGCTAATTTTTCAGTTGCCACTGCTTGAAACAGCGCCACTAAATCACTTTTAATTCTTGGAAGCACCACTTCGGTTTCTGGATCACCCATTCTCACATTGTATTCAATGACGAAAGGATCATCGCCAACTTTAATCAAACCAATAAATACAAAACCTTTGTATTCAATAGTGTCATTTTTCAATCCATTGATAGTAGGAATTACAATTCGCTCTTCAATTTTTTGCATCAAAGTGGCATCTGCAAATGGCACAGGAGAGATAGCGCCCATTCCACCCGTATTTAAACCCGTATCACCTTCGCCAATTCTTTTGTAATCTTTGGCTGTTGGTAAAATTTTATAGTTTTTTCCGTCTGTTAATACGAAACAGCTTAATTCAATTCCGTCTAAAAACTCTTCAATCACCACTTTTGCACTCGCCGAACCAAATTTTGCATCTACCAGCATCGCTTTTAATTCGTCTTTGGCTTCTTGCAAATCGTTTAAAATTACTACTCCTTTTCCAGCTGCTAAACCGTCAGCTTTTAAAACATAAGGCGGAGAAAGTGTTTCTAAGAAAGCATAACCTTTTTCAACTGTTACAGAAGTAAAACTTTCGTATCTAGCAGTTGGAATATTGTTTTTTACTAAAAATTCTTTGGCGAATTCTTTACTTCCTTCTAATTGCGCTCCTAATTTCGATGGTCCAATTACAGGAATATGAGAAATTTGAGTATCATTTTTGAAGAAATCGTAAATTCCATTTACTAAAGGATCTTCCGGTCCCACTACAACCATTTCAATCGCATTCGTTAAAACAAATTGTTTCACCGTTTCAAAATCGTTTGGATTCATCGCTACATTTGTAGCAATTTGTGCTGTTCCGGCGTTTCCTGGCGCTACAAAAAGTTGTGAGCAAAGGGAACTTTGAGTCATTTTCCAAGCAAAAGCATGTTCTCTTCCGCCCGAACCTAATAGTAAAATATTCATAATCGAGTGTGTTGTTTGTTGGTGCAAAAATAGTTTGTTTTAATTGGAAAAAAAAGCAAGTCTTTGTTAGATTATAAAATTAGGTTTGTTATTTTTGAATAAATTCAGAAAACGTGTTCCACTTATTCGATTTATCGTTAAAAATTAATGGTTTCCCCATGAAGGAAGCCCAAGTGGAATTTGAAAAAAATCTACAAATTTCTGAATCCGACTATCAAAAATTTATTGAAGAAAAAAGAAAGGAAATAGTTGATTTTCATTTAAAAAATAACACATTCTATAAAAAATTAGTTGGAAACACCGATGTTTCTGATTGGAATAACTTACCCATTCTGACCAAAAAAAACTTGCAAGTTCCTTTAAAAGAAAGACTTTCGAAAGGTTTTGAAAAAAATATTTACATTAATAAAACATCCGGTTCAAGTGGTGATCCTTTTATTTTCGCTAAAGATAAATTTTCACATGCACTAACTTGGTATTCCAATATTTATCGATTCGGATGGTTTGGCATTGATTTTAATACTTCGCTTCAAGCGCGATTTTATGGCATTCCATTAGATAAATTTGGCTATTATAAAGAACGTTTCAAAGATTTTTTAGTGAAAAGATATCGTTTCCCAATTTTTGATTTATCGGATGAAGTTTTAGAACGAATTCTGAAACAATTCCTACAAAAGAAATTCGATTATATTAATGGTTATACGAGTTCGGTTGTGCTTTTTGCGAAATTTTTACAATCGAAAAACATCATATTAAAAAACGTTTGTCCGACTTTAAAAGTATGTATAGTAACTTCTGAAATGCTTTTTGATGATGATAAAATATTGCTTGAAAAATATTTAGGTATTCCGATTGTCAATGAATATGGCGCTTCAGAATTGGATTTATTATCCTTTCAAAATCCGAATGGCGAATGGCAAGTGAATGCTGAAACTTTATTTATTGAAATTTTAGATGAGAACAATCAGCCCGTTCCAAACGGCACTTCTGGTAAAATTGTGGTCACTTCATTATACAACAAAGCGCATCCTTTTATTCGTTATGAGATTGGTGATATTGGTATTTTAGACGAAAAAAGCACTTGGAAAAAACCGCTTTTAAAACAATTAATTGGTCGAACTAATGATGTAGCGATTCTACCAAGCGGCAAAAAATCGCCAGGATTAACGTTTTATTACGTAACGAAAAGCATTATTGAAGATGATGGAAACGTGAAAGAATTTATCATTAAACAAACCAAATTAGACAGTTTCGAAATTGATTATGTGAGTGAAAAAATACTTTCTACAGCGCAGATAGATGAAATTCAAAAAGCGATAGATTTGTATTTAGAACCGAATTTGAAGTTTAGTTACACTAGAAAAGATTTTTTAACTAGAAGTAATCGAGGGAAATTGAAGCAATTTACTTCGTTGTTGTAGTTTTAACTTTGAATTTACGATAAAAATGTTTTGAAACCATTTAGAAATTAAAGAAATTCAGCTACAACTTAATGAACTTAATACCTTAATGGTAAAACGGAAGTGTTGTTATTTACATTTTCTTTCGCCACGAATTTTCGAATTTATCGAATTTTGAGAATATTCAATTTGAAGATTACTTTGATTCGTGCAAAAAATCTATTTACTTTTTCTTATACTTGGGTTTGATGACCAACTGAACATACAAAAATTGCATCGTATCCCAACAAGCTGAAATGAAACTTCGTTTGTGAAAATTTCTATACACTTTGAAATTATATTTGATTAATTTCCATTTAGATGCAGAAATAGAATCTTCTCTTACTCTATAATATGCTAAACTTTCTGGAACTGGAATAGCGGTTTGAATTTGTTTTACGATTTGCAACCACAACATCCAATCTTGACGTTTTTTGAGGGATGAAATTGGAAGTTTTCCGAAGAAATCTACCGAATAAATTCCGGTTAAGTTGCCAATCCAATTGCAATAATACAATTGTTTGTAGGTGATTTTTGAAGGTGTAGTGAGGATTTCATTTTTCAAATTTCCTACTTCATCAATCGTTTCATAAAAAGAAAAAGTGAAGGGAATATTTTGAGATTGCATGAAACGAAGTTGTTTTTCTAACTTTTGAGGTTTCCACATATCATCCGCATCTAAAAAAGCGATATAATTTCCTGAAGCTTGTTGAATGGCGAAATTTCTGGCCACACCAGCTCCTGAATTTTTATCTAATTTAAACGCTTTAATTCGGTTATCTTGAGAAGTAAAATTTGAAATTATAGCAAACGTTTCGTCTGAAGAATAATCATCAACAAGAAGTAATTCCCAATTTTGATATGTTTGAGAAATAACCGATTGAATGGCTTGAAAAATATACTTTTCCGAATTGAAACAAGGTGTAATTATGGAAACTAACGAACTCATTAATAAGCTTTTTCTTCACCTCGAATGGCGTTAAAAACTGTTTTATAAATAATTTTTAAATCTAACAAAATAGACCAATTTTCTAGGTAAAAAATATCAAATTTTACTCGGTTTACAATGTCTTTTTCTGTTTCAACTTCTCCTCTGCAACCATTGATTTGAGCTAAACCAGTAATTCCAGGTTTAATAAAATGTCTAACCATAAATTTATCAATACTTTTGGCATACATTTCGGTATGACTAACCATGTGAGGTCTTGGTCCGACTACAGACATATCACCTAGTACCACATTGAAGAACTGAGGTAATTCATCTATACTAAATTTTCTAATTATTTTGCCTAATTTGGTAACTCTTGGGTCGTTTTTTTGTACTTGTTCTAAATCGGCTTTAGGATTTAATCGCATCGATCTGAATTTATAGCAATAAAACTCTTTATAATTTAAACCATTTCTTTTTTGTTTAAAGAAAACAGGGCCTTTCGATTCTAATTTTATAAATAGTCCAATTAAAGGTGTTAACCAAGATAACAAAAAGATGATAACAAAAAATGAAAAAACCACATCAAAAAAACGTTTAAATCTTTTGTTTATTTCTTTGTCGAGAGGAATTGTTCTTAGTGATATTACTGGAATATATCCGTAATATTCTACTGCCAAATTTCTTAATAACCTGTTTTTACTATCTGGTAATAATTTTATTGTTTTAAGATTATTGTCAGCGAAATTGATTAAACTATCTAAATCCGAATTACTTAACGTATTTAAGGAACCATAAATTTCATCAACATTATGTTTAGAAACATATTCATAACATTCCTTAATTTCGTCTTTTTTATTCTTTTTTAAATCGAATATTTTTAAAAGATTATAACCATAATCCAGATTCGTATTGAAAAAAGTTTTTAATTCATCAACATCTTTTCCATTACCTAAAATGATAACATTTCTCAAGTTTCCTCCATAAAATAATCTGTATTTTCTAAGGAGAAAAAATATGGAGAATTTTAAGAAACCTACAGCAATAAAAGAAGTGATAATATAATTCCATATTTCATCAGGAGTTACATATTTGTATTTATAACCAACATAAGCAAAAGTGATTAAACTTATGAAAACAAATTGTTTTACAAGCTTTCCAAAAATTGCTGTTTCTTTAGTAAAGCGATATACTTCATAATAACCAGAATAGTAAGAAACGATAATCCAAAACACAGATAAAATGGTATGATAGCCAAAATTACTCATAGCGGAACGCAAACACACTAATATCAATAGATTTACAATTAATAAATCTAGAAAAGTGATTAATGGTCTTATAAAACCTGAATATCTACCTGTTTTTGGCTTCAAACTAATAAATATATTTAGAAAAATCTTTATGTTCTTCTTTCGCTAATTCTTCTGCAGAAAGAGATTTGAAATACTCATACGTAAGTTTCATCCCTTCTTCTCTGTTTACTTTAGCGCTCCAGCCTAAAATTTCTTTTGCTTTAGTAGTATCCGGTTGACGTTGCATTGGATCGTTTACAGGTAAATCTTTGTAAATTACTTTTTGAGTAGTTCCTGTTAATTTGATAATTTCTTCAGCAAAATCAGAAATGGTAATTTCATCTGGATTTCCGATGTTCACTGGTAAATGATAATCTGAAAGTAGCAATCTATAAATTCCTTCTACTTGATCGGTTACATAACAAAATGAACGGGTTTGACTTCCATCTCCAAAAACGGTTAAATCTTCACCACGTAAGGCTTGACCTATAAATGCAGGAATAACACGACCGTCGTTTAATCGCATTCTTGGTCCGTAGGTATTGAAAATACGAACAATTCTGGTTTCTACACCATGAAACGTGTGATAAGCCATAGTGATAGATTCTTGAAAACGTTTGGCTTCATCGTACACACCACGTGGACCAATAGTATTTACATTTCCGTAATATTCTTCTGTTTGAGGATGTACTAATGGATCTCCGTAAATTTCAGAAGTTGAGGCAATCAAAATTCTTGCTTTTTTAACTCTCGCTAAGCCTAATAAATTATGCGTTCCTAACGAACCTACTTTTAAGGTTTGAATAGGAATTTTTAAATAGTCGATTGGACTTGCTGGCGAAGCAAAATGTAAAATATAATCTAATTTACCAGGCACGTGAACAAATTTGGTAATATCGTGGTGGTAAAACTCGAAGTTTTTTTCTTTGAATAAATGTTCTATATTTTTTAAATCACCTGTAATTAAGTTATCCATTCCAATTACGAAATAGCCTTCTGCTAAAAATCTATCACATAAATGTGAACCCAAAAATCCTGCTGCTCCTGTTATTAATATTCTTTTCATATGTAGATTTATTGTTTTTTATATTCAGTATTATTGTTAAACAAACAGTAGAAAATTATAAAATATAATGCGCCTGTTTGTCGCCATAAGAATGATTCGGTCAAAAATAAGCTTATCATTAGAATTGCAAAAGAAATATGTATAAAATCTTTGCGTTTTAAGGCATTTTTAATGTTAAAAAATAAAATAACAATTAAAAATAGAAAACCTATAAAACCTAATTCTGCAAAATTTTGCACATATTGATTGTGAAAATTAAAATTTCCATAACCAGGATATAAGTTATATTTTTTTTCTTTATCTAATAATTTATTTAATGAGGCGTTTAAACCAAGTCCTTGCCAAAAAACAGGTTCCTCTTTAAAAATTTCGAGAAACATACGGAATTGGTATACTCTAAATGCTGTTCCAGGGAAATAATCAGCGTGAGTAAATTTTTCATTATTCCAAGCTTCGTATATACTAATATAATTTACTCCTTCATCAGCTTCATTATACACACTGTGACTTAAACTTGTGTTAGTGTTCGATTGAAATTCGACTAAAAATCTATTTTTAATTTTACTAAAACTTAATATACTTCCCACCACTAAAATAAATATAGCTAAGTTTCTCAAACGCATCTTATTGGATGATTTCGAGAAATAGAAAAAATGAATTCCGATTAAAAATAAGAATACGATGATTATATTTTTGGAAGATAATAAGAAAATAAAAAGGAATAGAATTGATGCACATAAAACGTCTAATCTGCTTTTTATTTCTTTGTTTAAAAAGTAGAAAAACGCTACAGCTACATAAACTGAAACATGAATGGCGTTCAATAATTTGGGTACCAATCCAAAATCATCATCGTATTCTCCGTGATAGAAAAAGGCTCTTTGATCGCCAGAAATTAAATATCTAACAGCAGCTCTTAAAAGAAAAAACAAGGCATAAAACACCATAGCATACCCATAATATTTTAGTAATTTAAGGATCTGATTTTTAGTAAATGGTCGCATTAAAAGGAATGCAACTGGAATTAAAAATAGGGTAATTTCTTTAGATATTGCGGAAGCAGTTCGGGAAACATCAACTGTCCAAAAATAGGAAGAAGCCATCCAAATAAATAAAAAAATTGGAACTAGAAGGGTAAATTTGATTTCAATTTTAGTGTTTCTATTAAAAATTAAAACAGATAAAATAAAAATTGCAGTACTAACATTATTAATTGCCATTATGGTTGGCAACGTAATCAGGATCAGTAAAAAAGGTAAAAAAGATTTATTTAACTGTTGCTCCTCTAGAATTTCTCTCCAAGCATTGGTTAAAAAACTGTAAATATTCTTCATTTATTTTGTTCCAATTAAACTTAGTAGCAATAGCTTCGAAGTTGTTTTTTACAAACTGCAAGTTATCATTTTTTTTAATTGTTTCAAGTATTTTTTTTACCTCTTCCGCGCTTTCAAAATAATAGGCGTTTTCTTTTAAAACACCTTTGTTAAAATGATTATTATGAGCGACAACTAAAGCTTGAGAAGCCATGGCTTCTAACAAAGATGGATTGGTACCACCAACTGTATGTCCATGAAAATATAAATTAGAGAAATATCTTAAATTATCTAAATGATTGAGATTATAAATAGCGCCTAAAAATTGTATTTTTTTACAAATTGAAAATTTATTTTTTAAATATTCGCCGTATTTTGTATTGTGATTTCCGATTACTAAAATTGGTGTTTCGTCTTTGCTTTGCATGACACCATCTAAAACCATATCTAAATTGTTTTCTGGCTCAAAGCGTGCCATAATCATGTTGAAGTTATATTTTTCAACTTGATATATATTTAATATTTCTTCACTTGGCGAATCAAAATTATGAGCGCCATAGGCAATATATTCGCTTTCTTTATGGTGAGTTTTTAATAAATAATCTTGAATTCCTAAAGAATCAGAAATTAGATAATCACTTTTTTTTGCGGCTAATTTTTCGGCAATTTTTAATACTTTTTGAACGGATTTACTGTATTTAGTTCGTTTCCATTCTAAACCATCCATATTGGTAATTACAATACTATTTTTCGGATGCAAATCGTACCAAAATGCACTACTGGTGTACCCTAATTGTAAAATAATATCAAAATTTCTTTTACGAGAATCTAAAATGCAATTTAGATCATAAATGAATTGTCCAGCGGTTCCAATTTTATGTTCAGGATCATTACACTTGATTAAATGTACTTTTTCAAAAATGATTTCTTTATAAGGATGGTTGTGAGGAGTGTATACAAAAACATCATGTCCAGCGTTTGCAGCATAGGTTGCAAAAAATTCCGCAAACTGTTCAAATCCACCGTAATTATTTGGTATGCCTCGAGTTCCTAAAATTCCTATTTTCATTTGAATGGGTTATTGGGCAAAAATAGTGTTTTGAAAAAACATGTTTGTATGAATTAATTAAAATTTAAAAAATTAGTTTAATAACTCTTCAAAAATTTTCTCAAAATGATTGACATGATTTTCTAATGAAAAAGTAGTATTCACTCTATTAAATCCATTTGCACCATAAAGTTTTCTTAATTCTTTATTAGCAATAAGTTTTTCTAAAGCATCAGACAAACTTTTGTAATTATTTGGTTCAAATAATAAACCCGTTTCGTTGTGAACAACTATTTCAGTTGGTCCGCCATGGTTTGAGGCAACAACAGGTTTTTTGGCCAACATGGCTTCAATAACAACCATGCCAAATGGTTCTGGTTCTGTTGATGGTACAACAGCAATATCAATTGCATTCCAAAATTTTTCAATTTCTTTTTGAAAAGGGATTACAACGACTTTATTTTCTAAACCGAATTCTGAAATTTGCTTTTTCAATTCCATTTCAAAAATTTCTTGATTCGGTGGAGCTGATCCTAAATAAACTAATTTAATAGAATTATATTTGTTGACTAACTGATTGAAAGATTTTAATAATAATTGTTGTCCTTTCCAGCTATTAATTCTTCCAACAAGAGAAATTACAATTTCCTCTTTAGATGAAAAAAAGAAATTTTCACGAACTTCTTGTAATTCAGCATTTGTAAAACTTTGAATATTTTTTGTTTCCACACCATTCCAAACCGCTTCAGATTTTTTGGTTAATTTTGAATTGTTATCAATCCAAAAATTCATTGTTGCAATTGAGTCATAAACTACTTTATGATTACAACCTAAAGAAAGGGCTTTTTTAAACAGAAAATTTAAAACTTTGGGTTTAGCAATAATTTCTTGTACATGCCATAAATGTTTTATTTTTCTTTTTCTAGCAAATAATATACCTATTAAAGCGGCTAATGTATGTGTATAAACAAGGTCAAATTTATATTTTTTATTTAGAGAATCAATTGCTTTAATTCCTTGATGGTATTCTTTTATAAACTTAAAAATGTTTTTTGGTGTAAACATTTTTCTATAAATTTTTAAAACAGGAGCAATAACAACTTTGATATTATTTTTTTCTAACTCATTTTTTAAAGGACCATCAAAAGGTAATACTATAATTGGTAAATATTTTGTTTTATCTAATTCAGATAAAAAGTAAAGCATCGTCTTATCAGAACCGTATAATTCAGCAGATTGATGTATAATTAATATTGTTTTCATTAAGATTTGTTGAATTGTTGCTATACTAATTTAGCTTGGAGATAAAGTTAAGAGAAAATTCTTAATTGTATCTTATAATACAAAAAAAGAAAGTTTAAGATTGTATACCTATTTCTGTTGGCGGAATAACCTCTTTAGAATTCAAGAATTGATTATTCAAATACTCTCTATAACCTAATAACAATCCAATTAAAATTGATTTGCTATCTAACTTTAAGTAGAATCCCATAAATACCCAACTTGACATTATTAGGAATATTCCAGAACCTAAAAGTAACTTGTTTAGATTGTTAACTTGTATATCATTTGAAATTATTTTTTTTGAGATTAGATAGATAGACAACAAATAAATTATAATTCCTAACAAACCTGATTTTAAAAAAATAGTAGAAAAAGCATTATGTAAAAAGGGATAATAGCGCACATTTGTTTTGTCGTTATTAAACATAACTCTTCCAATATCTACTGTAGAGCCTAACCCTTTACCAGATATAACCGCTTGTGTTCCTCCATAAAAAACTTGATTCACAGTTTTTATATTTTCAAATGATCTGAAATTGTCATTAAAATCTTTCCAATCATCTTTATTTATTTTAGTTTTAAATGCTTCAATTGGGATTATTTTTACTTTATATAAAAACTCATCTGTGAAAGAGCCTTTCCTTTTAGGATTATAGTTATAGATTAATGTATAACCAATTAAAGTCGCGAAAATAGTGAAACCAATTATTTTAATAGATCTTACATTTAAATTGAAAAAACCTTTAACGGCTAAAATTAAAATTATTAACTGAATGAAATTTGTTCTTGATAAATAAGATAAAATTGAAATGCCAACAATTATTAAGTAAATAAATCGCTTTTGCTTTGATATAACTATATTAAATTTGGAAGCGAACAAAATTAATATAAAAACATAAGGTTCAAAATCATTAAAATATCCCGCGTAATCTCGAATTTCTGAAACTGATAAAGTATTATGACTCACAACTGCAAATAAGACTATTACTATGTGAATAATGGAAAGAAAAACGCCACAGTTAACAATATAAATTAAAGTATTATTTGCGTATTTTTTAGCAAAATTATATCCAAGAACTAAACCAACAATTGGTTTTAATAAATAAGTAACATCTCTAACTTTATTAAATATTGCATTATCGTAAAAAAATAATTCGGATAAAAAACTAATTAACAATATTGCTATATAACAACTAATAATGTAAATAAAATTCTTTGAAAAAGTAGTTCTTAAAGTTATTAAAGCTGTTAAAGACCAAACAACAAAAGTAAGCTCGTAATTATTAAACAGTAATATTACCAAACACAATATATATAATAAGTAATTTGTTTTAAACTTCATAAATATTGTTTTTAGATAAAATTCTGTGCTTTAATATTAGTGTCATCAATATTAATAATGTTAAGAATTCCACAAAAATAAATGAATAAAAAACACCAAACAAGGTAAATTTTTTATAAACTATCGAAATAATGACTAAGTTTAAAATCGACATAACTATTATTATTCTTGAAAATATTTTTTCATAGTGTAAGGCTAATAACAATTGTTTAAAAGCATAAACTATAAAAAATAATATTGGATAAATTAATGCTGTCTCTAACAAATTACTCAGGTATTCTTTATTTAGGATATTATAATAATCTACAATTTCATAACTAAGTACAAACAATAAAATTATTAATGTTGATAAAAAAACAAAATTAGCAATGTTAAATAATTTCCAACTTTTAATGGCTTGATTTGGATGTTTATCAAATTCAAAGCATATTTTAGGATAGATAAAATTAAAACTTAAAAGAATATAAGTTTTAAAAATTGAAATGATTTGATCTACAATTCTAAATTGACCAACTTGAATAGCTGTCCCAAAATAATTTATTAATAAAATTGGGGAATATAATTGCATCCAAATAAAAGTTTGTGATAAAACATATGTTTTATTTGCATACATATATTTATACAATTCAGAAAAAGGAATTAAAACCAAAACAAATTCATATTGTTTATATAAAACAAAAAAGAAAATAATTCCTGCAATAAAGACACTTAAACCAAAAGCTAAGTTTATATATATGTAATCTGATTTTTGATCTAAAAAATAAAATATAAGAAAAATATAAATATTTTTAGAGAGTATGCTGAAGTAAGAAAAAAGATTGAACTTTTCTAAACCTTGAAAAATCCACAAAGGATTAACTATTTGTGCCATAAAAACAGGAAAACTAAAATAAAACAGTTCCTTGTTTTTATGAAAAAATTCTATTTGATTAATGGCAATAAAAAACAAAATACTAAATATTATAGTGAAAAAACACTTAATATAAACTACTCTAGAAATGATATAATTTCTTTTATCAATATTATCTCTATTTATCGAAATATCTTTTACTCCTAAAATATCACATCCAAAATCAATAAAAACAACAATAAAAAAAGCAACTGACAAACCTATTGCTGATTTACCAAAGTTATCTTCGCCGCATTTAAGTATTATAAATGGAATTACAATAAATGGAGCAATAACATTAAAACCCTGACCTATACCATACTGTATCAGTTTTCTAATTTGAGCATTTGCCATTAATGTTTTTAAAATATTCACCTATTTATTTATATAGTTCATAAAAAAAAGCTATAATTTAGAAAATTATAGCTTTTGCGAATTTTATTTTATATTTATTTAAATAATTTTTCTAATTCTATTTTAAGAATTTCTTCATGAGGATAAATAGCTGGCTCCACTCTTTTTCCGTCTTTAAATGTAGCTTTAAT
>MGWJ01000184.1:4822-6872 GCA_001800945.1 Flavobacteria bacterium RIFCSPLOWO2_12_FULL_31_7 | reverse complement strand
TGAATCATTTCTAGTTGATAAAGCTTGCATCGAGTTAAATCCACCCATTCCTGCAATTGTTACCGCGGCTTCTGAACCACCAGAAACAATCACATCACACATTCCTAAACGAATATAGTTGAAGGCGTCAATCATAGCATTAGCTGATGAAGCACAAGCAGAAACTGTTGTATAGTTTGGTCCCATGAATCCGTTTCTCATAGAAATATGAGCAGGAGCAATATCAGCAATCATTTTAGGGATAAAGAAAGGATTGAAACGAGGTGTTCCGTCACCTTTAGCATAACTTAGTACTTCTTCTTGGAAAGTTTCTAAACCACCAATTCCAGCACCCCAAATTACACCTACTCTTTGTTTGTTAACGTTTGAATCTAAAATCCCAGCATCTGCGATAGCTTGCTCTCCGGCAACAATAGCATACTGTGCAAATTTATCCATACGTCTTGCTTCTTTTCTATCGATAAATTCCTCGATATTGAAGTTTTTTACTTCACAAGCAAATTTTGTTTTATGTTTTTCAGTGTCATAATAAGTAATTGGTGCCGCACCGCTTTTTCCACTAATTAAGGCATCCCAATATTCTTGAATGTTGTTTCCAATTGGAGTTAAAGCTCCAAGTCCTGTAACTACTACACGTTTTAATTGCATAAATTTTTTTTTAGTGATATAGAAAAACCCAATGTATCATATTATAAATATAAACATTGGGTATTACATAAATGTCTTATGTTGAATGATTGTAATACAATCAATGTTTTTACAAATCTAAACAAAGATTTTTAAAAACAGAAACAAAAATAACAACATCCGTATAAAAATAAATTTACACGGATGAATGGTTATTATTTCTTAGCTTCTTCGATGTAAGAAATTGCTTGACCTACAGTAGCAATGTTTTCAGCTTGGTCGTCTGGAATTTGGATGTCAAATTCTTTTTCGAATTCCATAATAAGCTCTACAGTGTCTAATGAATCAGCACCTAAATCGTTAGTGAAGCTTGCTTCTGTTACTACTTCGTTTTCGTCAACACCTAATTTGTCCACGATAATCGCTTTTACTCTTGATGCAATGTCTGACATAATTTTTAATTTTTAATTTATTTGTTGGCAAAAATAAAAAACTTTATTTTAAAACAACATTTTTGTTAGTAAATATAACTACGAATTTATAAAAAAATCTTTCAATAGCCTAATTCTCTATTCTTTTCTAGTAAATTATTTTTTTATTTCTTCTGTTTTTTGTGTCTAAACCTAAAGGAATTTATACTTTTGTGAGGAATTTAGAAGATTTATTATTGTAATAAGTTCAAAAAAAAGAGATTTAACATGAAATAGCAATTAACAAAGCGTTTGTGTAAACAAACATTATTGAAAAAAGCTACACTATTTGTCCTCTAAAAAACAATAAATAGCAACAAATGAAAAAGATTGTACTTTTTGCTTCTGGCAATGGTTCTAATGCAGAAAACATAATGGCACATTTCGAGAAATCGGGTCAAGGAACTGTAGTTGGCGTGTTCACAAACAATTCACATGCCAAAGTGATTGATAGAGCTAATAATTTTCATGTTCCAACCTATGTTTTCAACAAAAACGAGCTTTTAGACGATACTGTTTTAAATCACTTGCAAGAATTACAACCTGATTTAATTGTTTTAGCAGGTTTCTTACTGAAATTTCCTATTCATATTATAAATGCCTTTCCGAATAAAGTGATTAATATTCATCCCGCACTTTTACCAAATTATGGCGGAAAGGGGATGTATGGTATGAATGTACACAATGCGATTTTTGAAAATAAAGAAAGAGAAACCGGAATTACCGTTCATTATGTCAACGAACATTTTGACGAAGGCGAATTTATTTTTCAGGCCAACGTAAATATTGAAAATTGTAAATCAGCAGAAGAAATCGCCCAAAAAATTCACGAATTAGAAATGGAGCATTTCCCAAAAGTGATTGAAAGTTTGTTAAAGTAAAAAGGGATAAGTAAAAAGTAATTTTGCCACAACCCACAACCCACAACCCACAACCCACAACCCAGTAACTAA
>MGWJ01000184.1:0-4810 GCA_001800945.1 Flavobacteria bacterium RIFCSPLOWO2_12_FULL_31_7 | reverse complement strand
AATGTCATACCAAGTTCACATATATACAGATGGCGCTGCTAAAGGAAATCCAGGTCCGGGCGGTTATGGCGTGGTGATGGAAATGGTTGGCACTCCATATAAAAAAGAATTTTTTGAAGGATTTCGATATACGACGAATAACCGAATGGAATTATTAGCAGTTATTGTAGGTTTAGAGAAATTAAAAGCGCCTAAAACTTCTGTTTTGGTGGTTTCGGATTCTAAATATGTAGTGGATTCGGTAGAAAAAGGTTGGGTTTTTGGTTGGGAAAAGAAAAACTTCAAAGACAAAAAAAATCCCGATTTATGGATGCGATTTCTAAAAATTTACCGACAACATAATGTGAAATTTATGTGGGTAAAAGGACATAATAGTCATCCACAAAATGAACGTTGTGACGAATTAGCCGTAATGGCCTCGCAACAAAAAAATCTAAACATTGATACTTTTTACGAAACTGAGGAACAAAAGTTGATGTAAAATAAAAAACCTTACAAGTTCCATAAACTTGTAAGGTTTTTTATTTTAAAAGCACTTCGACTCCGCTCAGTGTGACAATTTGGTATAAGAATGTTATTTTATTCCTCTTCGTTTAAAGCATTCCAGCCTCTGGCTTTTAGTTCAATTTTGGTGTTGGCACGAGTTACTAAATGAATACCTTCACTTTCGGCAACCATGTGTCCGATGATTGTGAAGTTTGGATTGTGTTTTAATTTTTAGAAATCTTCCATTTTAATGGTGAAAAGCAATTCGTAATCTTCCCCACCATTTAAAGCGATGGTAGTGATATCAACATTAAATTCTTCGCACACATTAATTAATTGTGGATCAACTGGAATTTTATCTTCATATAAATTACAACCTAATTTACTCTGCTTGCAAATGTGCATCACTTCAGACGACAATCCGTCAGAAATATCAATCATTGAAGTGGGTTTAACTTCTAATTTTTCTAATAATTCTTTCACGTCATTTCGTGCTTCTGGCTTCAATTGACGTTCAATTAAATAGGTATAATCGTCTAAAACAGGTTGGTTATTTGGATTCACTTGGAATACTTGTTTTTCTCTTTCTAACACTTGTAAACCCATATATGCGGCTCCTAAATCTCCAGAAACCACTAATAAATCAGTTTGTTGCGCGCCATTTCTGTATGCAATTTCATCTAAATTTGCTTCACCAATTGCCGTAATACTGATGATTAATCCTTTTTGTGAGGAAGTTGTATCTCCTCCAATTACATCCACATTGTACGCGTTGGCTGCTAAAGTAATTCCCGCAAAAAGTTCTTCCAAGGCTTCTAAAGGAAATCTGTTCGAAACGGCAACAGAAACTGTAATTTGAGTTGGCGTAGCATTCATCGCACAAATATCAGAAACATTAGCTACCACTGCTTTGTAACCTAAATGTTTCAAAGGCATGTAGGCTAAATCAAAGTGTACGCCTTCAATTAGTAAATCAGTTGAAACAACAGCTTTTTTATCTTTAAAATCTAAAACAGCGGCATCATCACCAATACTTTTTATGGTGCTTTCTTGATTAATTTTGAAATGTTTGGTTAAATGTTCAATTAATCCGAATTCGCCTAAACTGGCAATGCTGGTTGTTTTTTGATCTTTATTTTCTAACATGATGTTTTGTTTTTTGCAAAGATAGGAAATTAATGTGCCAATTATTTAATGTGTCAATTAGTCAATTATTGTTTTTCTATTAGGTGTTAAAATGGTATGTTTTTTAATATAAACCATTTTCAAATTAACAATTTTATAATATTATTTCTAATTTCTATTAATGTAGAGCTTTTAGATTTGCAATTGAAAAAGAACAATATTTTAAAAAAATGATAGCAAAGTTAGATAAAGATAAAAAATATTTTTGGTGGATGCTGTTTTATCAATTGCAATTGGCGGTGTTTTTTGTTTTGTTTATTTGTTTAATCGTATTAATTTATTGAGTGTGTTATTTCATATAGAGTGATCAAAATAGTTGTGTGTTTTGATTACTTGTCCGTTTCATTTGGAAAAACGATTTTGTAGTAGTTTATCGTTATAGTTTCAGTGAAGATGTTTCAAAAAGGTTGGTATTTTCCAGCCTTTTTATTTTTCTAATTCTTTTAATTTTTCGAAAATCAGATGGGTTTCATAGCCTTTTCTAAGTAAGAAATCTACGAATTTTTTATTTTTTTTCGGACCTTTTCTTTCTTTGATAGCGTTCCAGTTTTTTTCGGCAAGTGTATGGAAATTTTCCAGATAGATTTCGTTGGGAAGTTCTAGCAGTGCTAAATCGATATTTCTTTTAGAAATTTCTCGAAATTTTAACTCTTGAACAATTCTGTTTTTACCCCAACCTTTATAATTGTGTTTGCCTCTTGTAAAACTTTTTGCAAAACGTTCTTCATCAATATATTTGTTTTCAATAAGATGAATGATGATTTTTTCTTTTAATTCTGGAATTAAAGTAAAATTTTTAAGTTTTTGCTCCACTTCTTTATGGCAACGGTCTTGATAAGAGCAATAATACTCCAATTTATTAATTACCTCATTTGTAGTAAGTTCAGTGTTTTTAGGCGTTCCCAATTTGTTAACAATTTATTCATATAAATATTCTACAAAACTACAGTTATTATTATAATTTTGTATAAATTTGTTGCCCTTTGTTTAAAAAAGACTAAGGATTTGTATAAAATTAGAAAAATTAATAAACTGTAAATGGTTTTATTTTTAAACCTTATGCAGGCAAAATATTAAACCCCCCAAAATAATGAAAAATAATTACGTTACAAAAGTTAGGTTACTGGTTTTTATGTTTTTTTGCTCTTTTTTTAGTTGGGGGCAGACAAATCCTACAGTTCAAACGTTGCCATATGCTCAAAATTTCGCTAGTTTAACTGGTGCAAGTCCAGTTTATCCATCAGGTTGGCAAGGTTGGAATGTTACAGGAACAATTGTGACAACTTATGTAACAACCGCTCCAAATGCTGACCAAGCAATATCCGTTCAAACAAATGCTACAGCACCTGGAGCGTTAATTGGAGATTTTATAGGTAAGATTGGAGTGATGTCAACGGGTAATTCTACAATAGGTCAAAAGACATTAGCATTATCTATAAATACAACTAATTTAACTACTATTTCAGTAAGTTATGTTGCTGCTACTCAAAGAACTGAAAATACGAGACAAAATGCTTTAGGTTTACAATACAGAGTAGGAACGACAGGTGCTTTCACCAATGTTGCTAGTTCTGAATACCAGAATCAAATGACTCCAACAAATACAACAGGTACAGGTTCTGTAAATCCACAAACTATTAACGTTACTCTTCCAATTGCTTGTGATAACCAAGCCGTGGTTCAATTAAGATGGGTAATTAGGGATGTTTCAGGAAGTGGTAATAGACCTGGTTTTTCGATTGATGATGTAAGTGTGTCAGGAACTCCAGCTTCATCCAATACCATCACAACCAACACTGCTTTAACGGGTAGTCCTTTTTGTGTTAGTGCTTCAACAGGAGCTTCGGTTTCTGTACCGTTTACAAGTGTAGGTACTTTTAATGCGGGTAATGTGTATACAGCGCAATTGTCCAATGCAGCGGGAAGTTTCGCTTCGCCTGTAAATATTGGTACAGTTACCAGTGTTTTAAATTCAGATACAATTTTGGCAACAATTCCAGCTGGTACTGCCGCAGGAACAGGATATAGAATTCGCGTAGTTTCGAGTAATCCTGCAGTTACAGGAAGTGATAATACAGTTAATTTAACGGTTAGAAGTGCGATTGCAATAACTGCGCAACCACCAAGTCCAGTAATTACTGACGGTTCTAATACTACTTTTACAGTAACTGCAACAGGAACTACTCCAACCTATCAATGGCAAGTAGATACGGGTGGTGGATTCGTGGATTTAGTAAACGGTGCACCTTATTCTAACGTGACAACGGCAACTTTAAATATTACGGCAGCCCCAATTACAATGAATGGTTATTTATACCGATGTGTAGTAAGTGGCGCCGCTCCTTGTGGATCGGTTACTTCAAATTCTGGTAGTTTAACGGTAACTTATACTGCGCCAAATAATCCAACAGCAATTGTACCTTGCTACAGAAATACAAGTATCGATTTATCGTGGACGGCTTCTTCAGGAGGTTCAGCACCAGATGGATATATGGTTTTTGCTTTAGCAGGAGGCACAGCACCAGCAGCTACTGCTGCTGTAGCAGGAAACGCCAATTTATATACAGCTAATTCAGATTTTTCTTTAGCAACTGTGGTTACCGCTTCTTTAGGAAAATGTGTTTATAAAGGAACAGGAACTTCTGTATTAGTTACAGGATTAACCAATTTATCAAACTATTCTTTTAAAGTAGTAGCTTACAGAGGAGGAACAAGTACAGGATGGTCAACAGGAATTAATACAAATGGTACATGGAATACACCAACCAACAATATTATTGCAGATATGCCAGAAGTTACGGCTTTAGCGGCTTCTGTTGCTAGTGGTCAATCAGCTCTTACTTGGACAAGACCTACTCCTTTATCTTGTTACGATGAATATTTAGTAGTTGCCAACCAAGGAGCGGTAGTGTTTACACCTTCTGGAGATGGAACAGCTTATATCCCTAATTCAGTTTATGCAACTTCTAACCAAGTGGTTTACAAAGGAACTGGAGCAGGAGTAACAGTTACAGGTTTAACAAACGGACTTTCTTATTGTTATAAAGTTTTTGTACGAAAAGGTACAGAATGGAGTAATGGAGTGGAAGTGTGTCAAATCCCAAATCTAGTATATTGTGCCTCTGGAGCAACTAGTGCT
>MGWJ01000183.1 GCA_001800945.1 Flavobacteria bacterium RIFCSPLOWO2_12_FULL_31_7 | reverse complement strand
AACTCCTTCATCACGAGAAATCAATTCGTTTGAAAAGGTTAAACCTGGCATTAACCCACGTTTTTTCAACCAATAAATAGAACAGAAAGCTCCAGAAAAGAAAATTCCTTCAACCGCCGCGAAAGCAATTAAACGTTCTGCAAAAGATGGAGATTCAATCCATTTTAAGGCCCAATCAGCTTTTTTCTTAATCGCTGGAAAAACTTCTAAAGCGTTGAATAATTCTGTTTTCTCCGCTTCATCTTTTACATAAGTATCAATTAAAAGCGAATACGTTTCCGAATGAATATTTTCCATCATGATTTGGAAACCATAGAAAAATTTCGCTTCTGCATATTGCACTTCATTTACGAAGTTTTCCGCTAAGTTTTCATTTACGATTCCGTCAGAAGCGGCAAAAAAAGCTAAAATATGCTTGATGAAATATTTCTCATCATTAGATAATTTATGATTCCAATCTGTTAAATCTTGGTGTAAATCAATTTCCTCAGCTGTCCAAAAACTAGCTTCCATACTTTTATATCTTTCCCAAATATCATGGTGTTTGATAGGAAAAATTACAAATCTGTTTTTGTTTTCTTGTAAAATAGGTTCTACGATTGACATAAGTATTTGATTTTTTTATATTTAAATAGATTCTTTCTCTGCTTTTTTGACTTTACAAAAATGGAGAAATGAATTGAATTATGAAAGTCAAACTTATTCACAATATGGCGAAGTTTTTAACAATCTTAAAGTTTTGTAAAATTAAAAATAATTTTTATAACTATTTAATTATCAATTAATTATATTTGATTAAACAAAACAAAAAAATCGTCTTAATCAACTGATAATACACTTGCTAAGACGATTTTTAAGGTGTTTTTTTGAGAGTTATTTTTTCAAATCTTGAGCAACTTTTTCTAATTCATCATACCACTCCATTCCGAACTTTCTGACCAAGGCTTCTTTTACAAATTTATATACTGGAACTTGCAATTCTGCACCTAAAGCACAAGCATCTGAACAAATGTGCCATTTATGATAATTTACTGCCGAAAAATCAGAATATTCTTTTACTCGAATAGGATATAAATGACAAGAAACCGGTTTTTTCCAATCCACCAAACCTTGATTATAGGCTTGCTCAATTCCGCAAAGTGCCGTTTGACCATCAAAAATCACATACGCACAATCTTTACCATCTATTAATGTTGTTTCCAAATCTCCGTCTGCGCCAATCACGTGAGTGCCTTGTTTTTCAATAGCTGCGATACCTTCTTTACGCAAAAACGGTTTTACTTTCGGATAAATGTCTGCTAATATTTGCGTTTCTTCTTTAGTTAATGGCGCACCAGCATCTCCATCTACACAACACGCACCTTTACAAGCAGATAAGTTACACACGAAGTCTTTTTCTAAAATTTCTTCGGAAACAATGGTTTTTTGTAGTTGAAACATTCTTTTTAATTTAGTCTGCAAAGATACAATTTAATGTGTCAATATTCAATTTAACAATGTGCCAATCCTAATGTATCGTTAAATTCAAATACATTTTTAAACAATATGTCTATATTTGCAGAAATATTTACACTAAAATTTATGGGAATCGACTGGAAAGAAGTTTTTACAATATCAATGATTTTATTTGCGGTTATTGACATTTTAGGAAGTATTCCTATTATTGTTGATTTACGAAGCAAAATTGGACATATTCAGTCGGAAAAAGCGACCATTGTTTCAGCGATTATCATGATTGCTTTCTTATTTGTGGGTGAAGAAATTTTAAAATTAATTGGAATTGACGCCAATTCATTCGCTGTAGCAGGATCGTTTGTTTTGTTTTTCTTGGCTTTAGAAATGATTCTAGGTGTGCGATTATACAAAGAAGACAATCCTACAACGGCTTCAATTGTTCCGATTGCGTTTCCATTAATTGCTGGAGCTGGAACCATGACGACTTTGCTATCTTTACGTGCTGCTTATGACAAAGTCAACATTATTATTGCGATTTTAATCAACGTAGTTTTAGTTTATGGCGTTTTAAAGTCGTCAGGAAAAATTGAAAAATTATTAGGCGTAAACGGTTTAGGAATTATCAGAAAAGTGTTTGGTGTAATTTTATTAGCCATTTCAATAAAATTATTTGCTGCCAACGTAAAAGGATTATTTATATAAGTTTAAAATAAAAATAGAATGAAAATATTTACTTACATCATTATTGCATTATCATTAATCACTATTATTTTTAATGCAACAAAAATTAATTTTGAAACACCTTTTGAAGGAGAAAGCACAATTGCTATCATTGGGATTGTAGCTTCATTTTGTGCTATTCTTATTGTAACTCTTTTTATGGTAGCTAAAAAAGTAGTAGAACAAACGAAATAATATGTTTGACGTTTTAATCATTGGGGGTGGCGTTTCAGGCGTTTCTGCAGCTTTAATTTTTGGTTCGGCAAAAGAGAAATCTTTTATGACGGATAAAAAAATTGGCATCATTGCGCATCAGAAAAGTTCTTCTTTACAAAAAGCACTTTTTAATAATGCTTATGGAATCGCACCAGGAAAATTAGGTAGCGAACTGTTGCAAGAAAGTGTAGCCCATTTATCTGAAATTTATCCACATATTTCTCAAATTGTAAACGAAAAAGTTTTAAAAATTTCTGGTGAATCTGGGAATTTCACAATTACTACAAATAAAAATAGCTATCAATCAAAAATAATTATGATTGGTATTGGCGCCGGAAATCCGTTTACGATTGAAGGTATAGAAAACTACATTATTCCGCATAAAAAAGCCGCTCCAGAGAAAAACAGAATTCAATTAGAAAATAATGATCATTTCGTAACTGAAGGTATTTACGCTATAGGAACTTTAGCTGTACACAGAAGCCAGTTAGTTATTGCCGCTGGAAGTGGCGCCAGTGCAGCTACGGATATTTTAACTTTATGGAATGATGGAAAACCTGTTCAGGTTCATGATGCAGTAAAAGAGTAAAGACTTGGTGAATTAGTAACACAATTACAACTTTTGAAGAAGTCTATTTTCTTTATTCTTTTAAAAAAACTACTTCTGCTTACCCAAAACTTTTTGTATCATTTTGTCTCTCGGAAGTACAATTTGATAATAAGAAGCGTCGTTAAATAATTGCTTAGAAAATTCAGCATATAAATAAGTTAGAATTTGTTCTTTTTGGTCCGATAAGTTAAAAAGCAAACCGTTTGAAATTACATATTCCTTAAACTGATTAAAATATTTATCATTTTTAAACAATTCCTTTTTAAGTCCTGATTGGGTCATTCTACTAAAAAACGAACGATTTTCATCTAACTTTTCAAAAGCATAATAACTCATAATTTCAGATTGAAGCAGTAATTCTAATCCTTCTTTATTGTGATTTTTTTCTATTGGTACGAAAACATCTGGAATAATTCCACCGCCGCCATATACAATTCTGCCTTTTTTGGTTTTAAACTTTAAACTATCCGCCACTTTTATGCTATCGGCTTCGTATAATTCGCCGCTTAAGAAACGTTTTTCAAATTCGTTAAAATATTTTTCCCCTTTATCTTCGTAAGGTTTTTGGATGCTTCTTCCTGAAGGCGTGTAATATCTCGCAATGGTTAATCGCACCGCAGAACCGTCATTCATTCTCATTTCGCGTTGCACCAAACCTTTTCCAAAAGAACGTCGACCAACAATTGTTCCTCTATCGTTATCTTGAATCGCACCTGCAAAAATTTCACTAGCGGAAGCGCTATTTTCGTCAATTAAAACATATAATCTTCCCGTTTCAAAAACACCTCTTTCCGTGGCGTAAGACAAATCTTCTGTTCCTTTTTTATTTTTTGTTTTAACGATAAGTTGTTTATTTTTTAAAAATTCATCGGCCATAGCAACCGCCATTTCTAAATAGCCACCACCATTTTCTCTTAAATCGACAATTAATTCTTTAGCACCTTGTTTTTTTAAGGACACCAAAGCATTATGAAATTCGTCATAAGTAGTTTCCGCAAATCGATTTACCTTGATATAACCTGTCTTTTCATTAATTTTTGTAGCAACATCGATACTTTTCACTGGAATCAAATCTCGAGTAACCGTAACTTTAAATTTCTTATTTTCCGATTTTCTATAAATCGTTAAGTTAATCGGACTACCAACTTCCCCTTTTAGAATAGGAAATAAATTCTCGGATTGGTATTTTTTCTTAAATAGTTGTTTGTTATTTGCGTACAAAATTCTGTCGCCAGGTTGGATTCCAGCTTTGGCTGAAGGTCCGTTTGGAATTGGTTTTATGACTGTTAACGTATCTTTATACATATAAAAATTTACGCCAATACCTACGAAATTTCCTTCCATACTTTCAGCTACCGCAGCTAATTGTTCTTTCGGAATATAAACAGAATGAGGATCTAGATTTTCTAAAATACCTGTAACCGTTAAATTAACGATAGAATCCGTATTAACTTTATCAACGTATTCACTATCAATGAAGTCAATTAGTTTATTAAGTTTTATTTTTCCTTCTGTTTTGGATCCGATTCGCGCATTTTTTAAAACATCTATTTTGTTTCCCAAAAGCAAACCACCCGCAAAAGACAAGGCGATGATTACAGGAATAAAAACATAATATTTATTTTGCGGTTTACTCATTTATAACTTGTAAATGTTCGGCTTCTACACCGGCTTTTCTTAAAAATTCGACACCAGAAGTGTCTTTATATTCTTCTAAATACACCACTCTTTTAATTCCAGATTGATGAATTAACTTACTACAATCTTTACATGGTGAAAGTGTAATATATAATGTGGCACCTTCACAAGATTGTGTAGAACGTGCTACTTTTGAAATCGCATTTGCTTCGGCATGAAGCACATACCATTTGGTTAAATTTTCTTCATCTTCACAGCAATTTTCAAAGCCTGTTGGTGTGCCGTTGTATCCATCAGAAATAATCATTCTATCTCTAACAATAATTGCGCCAACTTGTTTGCGTTTGCAATAAGATAATTTTCCCCATTCGGTTGCGATGCGCAAATAGGCTTGATCGTATTTTAATTTTTTCTTTTCTTTCATGTTAAATTTTACCGCAAAGAAACGCAAAGTTCTTCGCAAAGGTTCGCAAAGTTTTTATTTTAAATACTTTTTGAACATATTATATTGAATTAAAAATAATTTCGTGTAACTCTGTGAAATCTTTGAGTATCTCAGCATAACAAGTTTACCCGAAAATTTCACTTTGTATAATCATTGGCAAAACTACGCCAATTACAAATGCTGACATCACTAAAGCCCAATCTCTTTTTGAAAATCGGAAAACCGTTTGTACAATATAGGCGATTATTAAAACAATTAGTACTACAATTATTTGAGCTGCTTCGATTCCTAGAGCGAATTCTAATAATGGAATTAACTTTTCTGCTCTGGTTCCAACCATTATCGTATTGAAATAATTAGAAAATCCTAAACCGTGAATCAATCCAAAAAACACAGTTACTAACGCTACAAACGTGATGCTTTCTTTTTTACCTGATTTTCCAGCAGTAAACAAATGAAAAATAGCCGTTATGAGAATAGTAATTGGAATTAAAAACTCCACCACATTTACCTGAATTTTTACAATTCCGAAAACAGATAAAAACAATGCTAAAGTATGACCAAGAGTAAACAAAGAAACCAATAATAAGACGCGCTGCCAATCTTTAAAAGCATAAGGAATCATTAAGGCGATGAGAAACAAAATATGATCATAAGCACCAATGTCTAACACGTGCCTAAGACCCATATTGAAGTATATTAAAAATTCTTGCATAACAATAGATTTAGGAATATCAAACTTACAGAATTTTATGGAAATAAAAAAGCGACATTTCTGTCGCTTTTGTGATATTATTGTTTATTGTAAATTACCCAAGTTCTTGGAATTGGTACTGGCACATCAGTTCTTTCGGGATAAGCTGGGCAATCTTCAGGACTCCACCAATCGCCAAAACTAAAAATACCATATTTTAGTTGAATAGTACTACCAGGTATTCTTATTAAAGAAAACGTCATCGTGTTATAACAATGAGCAATGTCGCAAAAATAAAAATCCAATCTTCCGCCTTCATAAGGTGTACTTAATGCAGAAATAAGAAAATCATCATAATTGACAGCTGACATAGTTGTAAATAAAACAATACCAGTAGTTATATCTTTAACTTCATATTTTGCTTTTAATTCATCTTGATAATAATAATCCCCATTAGGATAAGTATGTAAATGTTCATAGAAAACTTGAAACACAAATGTAAATTCTTTGTTATCCTTAATCGCTTTCCAAGTACCAACATAAGGCAAATACTCATTATCAACATCTTTTAAATAAGTACCATTTGGAACATCAAACGAACCTATAGTTCCTCTTGGCACAACAACTCCTGATTGACTATAACATTTAAATGTAAACAGTATAAATGCAAGCATTATTATTTTTTTCATTTAATAAAAATACAAAAAAAAGCGACATTTCTGTCGCTTCAAAAATTATAACTTATTTTGCCTTTTCCATAAATTCTTCTGCTTTTTCTACCATGTTTTTTACACCGCAGAAAAATGGAACACGTTGATGCAACTCAGTTGGGACAATTTCCATAGTTCTTCCAAAACCGTCTGATGATTTTCCACCAGCTTGTTCGGCTATAAACGCCATTGGATTGCATTCGTATAACAAACGTAATTTTCCTTTTGGTGCTTTTGAGCTTGTTGGATAAATGTAAATTCCGCCTTTAATCATGTTTCTATGAAAATCTGAAACCAAACTTCCAATATAACGTGAGGTATATGGTCGGTCTTCTTCTTCCGCTTGACAATATTTGATATAATCTTTTACACCTTGAGGAAAATGAATATAATTCCCTTCATTTACAGAATAAATATTTCCTTTTTCTGGAAATTTCATATTAGGGTGCGATAAATAAAAGGTTCCGATAGCTGGATTTAGAGTAAATCCGTTTACTCCGTGACCTGTTGTATACACTAACATGGTTGAAGTTCCATAAACCACGTAACCTGCCGCTACTTGATTAATACCGGGTTGCAAGAAATCTTCTAAAGTTACCGGCGTTCCAATTGGCGATACTCTTTTGTAAACGGAAAAAATAGTTCCTACAGAAACATTGACATCGATATTGGAAGAACCGTCAAGCGGATCCATTAAAACCACATATTTGTTATTATGACTTTTATCTAAACCTTCAACGGTAATAAAATCATCATTTTCTTCTGAGGCAATTCCACACACAATTTCACGATTAATTAGCGTTTGAATAAAAACTTCATTCGCATAAACATCTAGTTTTTGTTGGTCTTCACCTTGAATATTTTGATCACCTGCTGCTCCAACAATATCTACTAAACCGGCTTTGTTCACTTTGTAGTTTACTACTTTCGCAGCCAAACGTATAGAATTGATAATTTTAGATAATTCTCCCGAAGAATATTGATGGGCTTTTTGATTTTCGATGATAAACTCACCAAGAGTTTGATTTCTTTCTGTATTCACGATTTTATTTTTTAAAAAAAGGATTTCATGAATGCTTCGCATATCATTACGAAATCGATTGAGTTGAATTGTTCCACAAATATCGTTATTTTTGTGATAATGCGAAATTAATTTAGAAAGTTGTTTGTGTATCTGTATTTTTGCACCAGATTTCATGGAACAAACGATTTAAACTAGCCCTGATTGTAGCGGCATCTCCCGATTTTTCATCGGGAATATAGCGGAAAGCAGGAAATAGCTCCAAAAAAATATGAAAATTAGAAAAGGAACACCTCAAGACATGCCCCAGGTTTTAGCATTGATTACAGAATTAGCCGTTTTTGAAAAAGAACCCGATGCGGTAGTGATTTCAGTTGCAGATTTAGTACGAGATGGTTTTTCAGAAAAACCTTTATTTCATACTTTTGTGGCGGAAGTCAACGAAGAAATTATTGGTGTAGCTTTATATTATTACCGATTTTCGACTTGGAAAGGCAAAACGATTCATTTAGAAGATTTGATTGTGAAAGAAAACAATCGTGGTACGGGTGCGGGTTTTGCTTTGTATTCTGAAATTATTAAACAAGGAAAAAAAGACAATGTTCGTAGAATTGAATGGAATGTTTTGGATTGGAATACACCAGCCATAGCCTTTTATGAAAAAAGTGGCGCCAAAGTTTTAGAAGATTGGCGTGTAGTTCACATGGATGAAAACGGAATTGAGGCTTTTTTAAACAACTAACAAACACAACTTAAAATAACAAAATGGAAATTTTCAAATTTGGTGGTGCATCGGTAAAAGATGCGGCTGGCGTAAAAAACGTTTTAGAAGTATTAAAAACAGTAGGACATGAAAATGTGTTATTGGTAATTTCTGCAATGGGTAAAACTACTAATGCATTAGAAATTGTGATTAAAAATTACTTTGATAAGTCTAACGAATTATATGCTTCGCTTCAAGATATTAGAAAATATCACAATCAAATTCTTTTAGATTTATTTGAAGATGAAGAACATGACGTATTTTTTGATGTAAATGCTCATTTTGACGATTTAGAATATTTTGTAAGAAGTAACAAATCGCCAAATTATCCATTTGTGTACGACCAAATTATTAGTATTGGAGAATTAGTTTCAACTACTATTGTAAGTCATTATTTAAATACTGCTGGAATTGACAACCAATGGTTAGACGTGCGTCAATATATTAAAACCGATAACAATTACCGTGATGCGAATGTAGATTGGGAGCACACACAGAAATTAATTTCAAAAATCAACAGAAAAAAATCTTTATTCGTTACGCAAGGATTTATTGGTGCAGACGAAAATAATTTTACTACAACTTTAGGTCGAGAAGGTTCAGATTATACCGCTGCGATTTTTGCTTATTGCTTAGGCGCAGAAAGTGTAACCATTTGGAAAGATGTTCCTGGAGTTTTAAATGCCGATCCAAGATATTTTGAAAATGCGGTTTTATTAAACCAAATTTCGTACCGTGAAGCCATTGAACTTGCCTTTTACGGAGCCAGTGTTATTCACCCAAAAACATTACAACCTTTACAGAAAAAAGAAATTCCTTTGTATGTAAAATCGTTTATTAATCCAACTTTACCTGGAACAAAAGTTTCAAAAGGTGTGGATTTAGAACCAAAAACCTCTTGTTTCATCGTAAAGAAAAATCAGGTTTTAATTTCGCTTTCTTCTATTGATTTTTCATTCATTATGGAAGAAAACATTAGTGAAATTTTTGCTTTGTTTCATAAATATAAAATTAAAGTTAGTTTGATTCAGAATTCGGCTATTAGTTTTTCGGTTTGTGTAGAAGACAAATTTGACAAATTCAAAGAATTGAAAACCATCTTGTCTAAAAAGTTCAAAGTTTCTTATAACGAAAATGTTTCTTTATATACGATTCGTCATTTTGATGCAGCTTCAGCTGAAGTGGTTGAAAAAGACAAAACGGTTTTAGTGAAACAAATTAGCCGCGAAACCTTGCAAATTGTAACGCAGTAATTTAGAAAGAGCCTGGTGTAAAGAGCCAAGGCAAAAGTAAAAAGAGCCAAGTTTGCGAGTAAGATTCTCCACAAACTAAACCCAATATTGTCATGCTGAAAGCATCTCTTCATATGTTCTATTATAGCCAAGATTCTTTCAGCGTGAAAAGACTGTATTAGTTTTCACGCAGATATAAAGAATTTAAAGATTGACTTTGATTGTGAATATAGATGACGTGGGACGCTTTCAGGGTGACAAACGTTGGATTATTAAATACCATTTTAGCCACGAATTTTCGAATTATAGAGAGTTTATACATCTACACCCCAAATTTGACGTTAAGAACCTCAAATTTGACGTAAGAAAACCCAAATTTGACGTAATACCACCCAAAATTTGACGTTAAAGACCCCAAAAATGAGGTTAAAAACACCAAGTTTGACGTTAAGAACCTCAAATTTGGGGTTAGAGCCCATAAAATGGATTATTGAAACTAAAAATTGAGGTTTATCGAACTTATTAATTACCTTAAAAAAAACTCCAGATTGCGTGAGACCCTTTCAGGGGGCGCAAATTTTGAGAATAAGTAGCCAAAAACTTTAAAGGATTTTGCACGCAGATTTAAAAGGATTTAAACTATCCGCAAACTTTGTCATTCCGACCCTAGGAAGAATCTCATAATCTTTATCCACAATCTTCTCATGATGAAAGCATCTCTTATTGCTTCTTTTTAATATTATGTTTCAATTGTTTTGCGTGAGATTCTTTCAGGGTGGTAAAAATAAGAGTAAAATTGAAACAACAAACTTTACGTATAACTTATGCTAACTCTTTTGAGCGAAGCGACTTTACACGCAATACAACCTATAAACCTTTGTATTTTAAAAAATTTACATGACTTATATGTTTAAAAAAAGGTGGAATTTTTTTGATATTAATTTGGTAATCTTCTAATGTTATTCACTTAACAAACATGCTTTTTCTTTGCTAAAACAATACAGCACGTAGTATGGCAAGAATAGTTGATGTGGTAGTAATTTCCGATACGCATTTGGGAACTTATGGTTGCCAGGCGAAAGAATTGCTTTCTTATTTGAAATCTGTTAGTCCAAAAACGCTAATTATTAATGGTGATTTCATTGATATTTGGCAGTTTAAAAAAAGTTACTTCCCGAAACCTCATTTAAAAGTCATTAAAAAAATTATCGATTTAGCTACGAAAGGTACCGAAGTGGTTTACATTTTGGGAAATCATGATGAATTTTTACGTCGATTTGCGGATACGAATTTCGGAAATATTGAATTGACGAATAAAAAAATAATGAATCTTGATGGCAAAAAAGCTTGGTTTTTTCATGGTGATGTTTTTGACGCTTCCGTACAACATTCGAAATGGATTGCCAAATTAGGAGGTTGGGGTTACGATTTTTTAATTCGACTAAATGTTTTAAGCAATTGGGTTTTAACTCGAATGGGAAGAGAGAAATATTCCTTTTCGAAAAAAATAAAAAACAACGTAAAAAAAGCCGTAAAATTTATTGGAAATTTTGAAGATGCGGCAACGGAATTAGCCATTGAAAATCAATTCGATTATGTGATTTGTGGACATATTCATCAACCACAAATTAGAAAAGTGGAAAACAAAAAAGGCAATTGCATCTATTTAAATAGTGGCGATTGGATTGAAAATTTAACCGCTTTAGAATATCACAACCAAGAATGGAAGATTTACACCTATGATAAAAATGATTTTCAAGACGAATTAGAAAACGATATTAACGATATCGTTCTAAAAAATATTGAGGAGTTAATTAAAGAAGTGGTTGCATTTAACTAAGAAGTTATGAAGATATTATATGCTGTTCAGAAAACAGGAAATGGTCATTTAGCCAGAGCGCAAGAGATTATTCCGATTTTACAAATTTATGGAGATGTGGATATTTTAACCAGCGGCAGTCAGTCGCAAATTAATCTGGGTTTTCCTGTAAAATATGATTTCAAAGGTATTTCTTTATTTTATGGGAACAATGGAAATGTTTCCTTTTTGAAAACGTTTTTTAAAAACAACTACTTTCAATTTATAGTTCAAATTTTAAAACTGTATGTTTACAAATACGATTTGATTATTAATGATTACGAACCTATTTCAGCTTGGGCTTGTAAACTAAAAGGCGGAAATATTGTTTCTTTATCCCATCAATCTTCTTTATTTTTTGAAGAAACACCAAAACCGAAAAAAGTAAATTTGTTGAGTTGGCAGATTTTTAAAAACTATGCACCCGTTTCTAAAAAATATGGACTTCATTTTGAGTCGTATAACGAAAACGTCTTTAATCCGGTGATTCGAAAAAAAGTTAGAGATTTAAAAACATCCACTTCTGGAAACTATGTGGTGTATTTACCTTCGTTTTCTGACATTAAAATTATTAAAGAATTGAAACGAACTTCTGCGAATTGGACTATTTTTTCCAAGCATACAAAAACTTCTTATACAGCTCATAATTGTACGGTTTTTCCAATTGATGAGAACGAATTTTTACATTCTTTTGCGAATTGTCCTGGCGTGTTGTGTAATGCTGGTTTCGAATTGCCTTCGGAAGCATTGTATTTAAAAAAGAAATTATTCGTTATTCCGATCAAAAAACAAATTGAACAAGAATACAATGCTTTAGCTTTGAAAGAAATGGGCGTTTTAACTTCAAAAAAACTCGATTTCAATTTAATTGAAATGTGGACCTTATCTAACAGAATCATTCCAGTAAATTACACCAATAACATTGAAAAAGTTATAGAAGAAATTGTACTAGAAAATACGTCATTCGATACCGAATTTTTATTCATATAAACTGGGTTAAGAGTGACAGAAAAGTAGTTTTTTCATTTACTTGTGGTTGGTAAATCGTCGCTCTTTTTTCCCGTTTAAGCTAAAAAAAATCCCACATCTGACGATATGGGATTTTTATTTTATAGATTCTTGTCAAGCTGAACTTGTTTCAGCTTCTACATATTGAGATTCTGAAACAAGTTCAGAATGACAAACTTTATGGTTCATTATTTTTTGCCAGAAGCTTCTAAATTTCTTTCAATTTTATGATCTGGACGGCTCCATTTTGGTTTTTCGCCCAATGCTTCAAATTTTGAATCTGCCGCTTCAACTGTTGCAGGCTGCATTTTTTTGATGAAAGGTTTTTGTGGGTTTAAGCCTAACATTTCGAACATTTTCATGTCTTCATCCACATCTGGATTTGGAGTTGTTAGTAATTTATCTCCAGCAAAAATAGAATTCGCACCAGCAAAGAAACACATCGCTTGTCCTTCTCTACTCATGTTTGTTCTTCCTGCAGACAAACGTACTTGCGTTTCTGGCATTACAATTCTTGTGGTAGCAACCATACGAATCATTTCCCAAATTTCAACTGGTTTTTCATCTTCTAATGGTGTTCCTTCTACCGCTACTAAAGCGTTAATAGGCACCGATTCTGGTTGTGGATTTAAAGTAGAAAGTGCCACAAGCATTCCTGCTCTATCTTCAATACTTTCACCCATTCCGATAATTCCACCACTACAAACCGTTACGTTAGTTTTACGTACGTTTTCGATAGTTTCTAAACGGTCTTCAAAACCACGCGTTGAAATAACTTCTTTATAATATTCTTCAGAAGAATCTAAATTGTGGTTGTAAGCATACAAGCCAGCTTCTGCTAAACGGTGTGCTTGATTTTCCGTAATCATACCTAAAGTACAACACACTTCCATATCTAGTTTATTAATGGTACGAACCATTTCTAAAACTTGATCAAATTCTGGTCCGTCTTTCACGTTTCTCCAAGCTGCACCCATACAAACTCTAGAAGATCCAGAAGATTTGGCACGTAATGCTTGTGCTTTAACCTGAGAAACCGACATTAAATCGTTTCCTTCAATGTCAGTATGGTAACGCGCTGCTTGCGGACAATATCCACAGTCTTCTGGGCAACCACCTGTTTTTATTGATAAAAGTGTAGAAACCTGAACCGTATTTGGGTCGTGGTGTTCTCTATGTATTGATGCGGCATCGTATAACAATTCCATTAAAGGTTTGTTGTAGATGTCAATTATTTCTTCTTTCGTCCAGTTATGTTTAGTAACACTCATAAAATCATAAATTAATGCTCCAAAAGTACTAATTTACATTTGAAGAAAAAATTTTAAAAGGAAGGAATTTTTGAATTCCGAATTTACTTGCCTTCTGAATTAAACTGCATCACTATAAAAGAACCAATGAAACAAGAAGCAACTCCTTCAAAAAAAAGCATGGCCGAATACATCATTATGTTTTGTTTTCCCGGAAAGAAAAAAGTATCAGACAATTTAAGAAAATAAGATTCTCCTCCTTTTAATTGAATAAAAACGATTAAACCTACTATACCGAGTAAAATTCCAAATACACCCGTTTTAATTCCTGAAAAATAATTTTCTAAATAATTACTTATACCATTTTGATAGTTAGATTTAATGGTTTTATTGATTCCGTACAAAACAATAAAAGCATTAAAAATACGCAAATAATTTTCACCAGCTAAACCTAAAAAATCCATAAGCATGAAAAATACAGCAATACCCATGAAGATTAATAAACCATTTTTAATTTCAATTTGATTTTTCATAATACTATTTTTTTGTTCATATAAATTTACAAAAAAATTCTCATGTATTTGATAATCAGAGTTTTTATTAATTCAAATCATGAAGCAACACCCATTCATTATGTCTGAAATAATCGAATTTAGCAGTTGCCATATCCGTTTTTTCATCGATGAGTTTATAGTAAGGTCTTCTGTTTATAGAAACGGAACATTCTACAAAAATTGAAATAGGTTTTTTAGCTTCTTTTTTTAATTTCTGACAATATTGCCAAATAATATCCGGAGAATTACTTAAAAGTTTGACTTGTTTAGGTGTTAATTCTGAAGCGTAATTGTGGTAATCAGTCAAGCCTGTTTTTTTGTCTACCACCTTAATATTTAAAGTTCCTTTTCTTTCTCGAAGCATCATTCGCCAAGCCAACCTATGGCCTTCTTCAGTGAATAATACATCTCCTTTTATGAAATGATGACGCAAAGGCAAAATGATTTGCACGATAAAAAAAGGAATAAAAAAAACTAGAAAAAATTTAGTGTTAATACGATTATTTGGTGAAATTTCTTGCTTATCATTTAAAAATTTCAGCGGAATCGAATCGTAAAGCAAAACGATAAAACTTAACGCTAAAAAAGGGAAAATGCCAATTTTTAAGGAATACGCATTAAAAAGATGAAATCCGAAAGAAGCCAATATCGCTAATTTTCTGGTTTTTTTCCATAACAAAGCGGGCATAATTAATAAATCGAAAAAAATCCCAGCATAAGCATAGGTTAATAAAAACCATTTCTGATTGAAAATATCTAGTAAAAATTGTCTTTGTGTGATTCCATTTAAAAGAATTCTGGAAAACGTTCCGTCTAACCAATCCGGATATAATTTAGCAATTGCGGCATAAAAATATAAAATTGCTAATTGAAAAAGGAGCAAATATGGCATCCATCTCGGAATTTTGGTTTGTTTTAGTTTGGGAAATAATTTTGCATCTACACTTAATTTACCGTTAGCAGGTAAGAAAATCATGATGATACAAATGAGAATTAAAAAATAATAATGATTGTTGTAGGATTCTTTTTGAATTAAGTAAACGGTTGTCCACATGAATGTGAAGAGCACCATAGCCAATCTGTAAAACAATCCGAAAGTGATGAGTAATCCGAAAATTCCCATAACGAAAAAGTACGTGTACATTTTTTCGCCGTGTAAGATTTGTAGAAAATCGAAGCCAATAAAATTAAACGTGAATTTACTTTGAATGAAAACGGCTTCTACCCAACCCAGTAAAATAGCACCAAAACTTTCTGCAACAATTAATAATCCTAGTAAAATTCTAAATAATACTAAACCAGAATTATCGATATTTTCAGAAAGCCACTTTTTTATCATTTTAAATTTTTAAAATAATGAATGGTATTTTGTTTGTCTTTTTCCAATTGTGTTTGCAAGGCTTGAAAGGAATCAAATTTCTGTTCTTCGCGTAACTTTTCTAAAATATGCACTTGAATTTTTTGATTATAAATATCCGCATCAAAATCTAACAAATGCACTTCAATAGATCGTTTATTTTCACCTAAAGTAGGTTTCACACCAATATTCATCATTCCGAAAAAGGTTTGATTACTTACATTTACCGTTACTACGTAAACGCCATTTTTAGGAATCAATTTATACTCTTCTGGAATTTCAATATTTGCGGTTGGAAAATTAATTGTTCTGCCCAATTGATTTCCTTTTACGACATTTCCTGTCAAAACATAAGGGTAGCCTAAATAATCCTTAGCCAAAGAAACATTTCCTTCTAAAAGCGCATTTCTGATTCTGGTAGAGCTTACGGACACTTCGTTTATTTGTTGCGCTGAAATTTCTTCTACTTCAAAACCAAATTCTTTACCGAAGTTAATTAAATCATTAAAATCGGCAGCGCGGTCTTTTCCAAATTTATGATCGTGACCAATAATTATTTTCTGAATATTTAATTTATCGACTAAAACTTGGGTTACAAATTCTCTTGGAGATAATTCTGAAAAGGTTTTATCAAAAGGATGAACGATGAAATTTTGTATGCCTTTTTTCTCCAAAAGAATTGCTTTTTCCTCAATTGTATTTAATAATTTAATATCGTAATTATTAGAAACAATTAATCTCGGATGTGGAAAAAAGGTAAGAATAACACTTTCTAAATTTTCTTGTTGTGCTGCTTTACATATTTTATCTAAAATAGCATTGTGCCCAATATGTACACCATCAAAAGTACCTAAAGTAACAATTGTTTTTTTTGATGTTTCAAACTCGTAAATGGAATTATATATTTTCAAAATAAAATATGTTTTTACAAAAATAAAAAGGATTGGCGTAAACCAATCCTTTTTGTGTGAAAATATTTTAAAAAATTACTCTTTGATAAAACGTAATGTTTTAGAAAACTCTCCAATAGTTAAATTAATAAAATAAATTCCTGTTTGGTAGCTATTTGTATTAATTATTAAATCATTTTCAGAAGAAACTTTTTTAGTTGAAATTTTTTGCCCTAAAGCATTATATAATTCATATTTCCCATTTACATCTAAACCTTGAGGAACAGAAATTGTAACCTTATCTTTAGCTGGATTTGGGTATAAAGAAATTGTATCAAATAAATCAAAAGATTGAGATGATAATGAATTATTTGTAAAATATGTTATTTCAGAAGTTCCAAAAACACCACCTGAAACAACTTCAACAGCACCTGAATTGGCAGTAATACTGTAAGTACCCGGATCAATTCCATCACCGAAAGAATCTAAAATAGTAAAAGTATAACATCCGTTTACTGGTAAAGGCCAGTTTTGTACAATTGGCGGAGGAGTTTGCCCAGCCGCTAAATTAGTATAAGGTCCTCCACTAAATAAAACTGTACCTGCTGCATTTTTAAGATTCCAAGTAGTTTCAGCACCCCATCTATCACCTTGTAAAGTGTATGTAAACGTTGTATACTCATAATTAGCAGGAGCTACTGGAGCAGGGAAACTAAATGCTTTAGAAGAAGTATTATTAGAAGCTCTACCATCTGTACCACCATTTGCACTTGCAACTGACACATTTAAAGTCCCAGAAGCTAAAGCTGTTGAAAATGTAACTAAAGCATATTTGTGTGGAGCTAAATTTCCAGTCCAGTTCACTGGAGTGTTAGGACCACCATTCACGTTATAATTAATTGTAGCAGAAGTTAAATTTGCTGTACCTCTGTTATATAAATAAACTTGGTGTTGGTTCGCTGGCGCACATGGATTAGAAGCTCCAGATGTACAATAAGACTCAATTTTAACTTCAGCATCATTAGCAAATAATGGAATTGCTAAATCTTTAACCGAAGTTTTTAAAGAAGCTCTTCTTGGTGAATTATTCATTACCGTAGTAATTCTAGAAGCTTGACCAACAGTAAATATATTCATACATGTATCATCTGTATAATCCATATAATTTTGAATCATATCATTACCAGGGTTAGATGGGCAAGTGTTTGTATTAGCTACACATCCGTAATTTGGTGCATTCGCAGCTGGAGTATCAGCAACGAAATCTTTATCTGCAGTAGTATTAGTAGCAGGACAAGTATTAGTATCACCCCAAATATGTCTCAATCCTAAAAAGTGACCAACTTCATGTGTCATTGTTCTACCTCTATCAAAAGGAGGTGCAAAATTACCAGTGGTTAATGCTGAACTTCCGAAAAATCTATATCCAGCAACAACTCCATCCGTAGTAGCACTTTGTGCCGTAGGACTTAAACCAGCTAAAGTTGACTCAGGAAATTGCGCGAATCCAAGTAATGATCCATCTGTAAAATTAACAGACCACATATTCATATATTGAGTTGGATCCCAAATAGTAGTTGGTTTAACTGTAGAATTGATATCAGCATCAGACCAAGACTCTTGACATAAATTAACTCTATTAATACCATTTGTAGGATTGCCATTAGGGTCTACTTTTGCTAAAACAAATTCAACTTGTGTATCAGCCCCAACTGGATTAGTATTATAACCTGGAGTACCTACTAATCTTCTGAAATCTTGAGTCATTACAGTGATTTGAGATTGCACTTGCTCATCCGTAATATTCTCATTTACTCCATATGCATCACCGTTATGAATAACATGAACCACAACAGGAATATAAATAATTCCTCCACTTTGAGAAGCTACAGTTTGAATCGCTTTTTGTTCTTCAATTTTTTGATTAATCCAGTTTTCAAATTGTTCAACAGATTCCATTTTAGGATTTTGTTCTCTTAAAAACTGCTCATATTCAGTAGTAGCACATCTGATATGACCTGTGGGAGAAATGTTAATCGGGTCGACTTTTTTTCCAAAAACCGTTCTATCACCAGTCTTATTTTGTGCGAAAACTACGCTACCAAAACAAAAGAATAACGATAAAATTAGAGTAATTTTTTTCATTTTATTTACAAATTTGGTTAATTATAAACAAATATAATAAAAAAAAAATAATTTCATAACACTTGAACAACATTTACAATAATTATTTAATTAATACAACATCAACTAGATAAGCAAATTAAGTTGAGAAAATCGAAATACAATTAAGTAATCCAACTTATTTCCCGTTATATAGATTCATGGTATTGTTCAAACCTGCTAAAGCGAAAGATTTAATTATTTCAGCAGAAACACCCAGTCTTTCTTTAAGCGCTTCTTTTTCTTCTATAGACCATTCTCCTAAAACATAATCAACTTGTTTGCCTTTTTTGAAAGCATCACTAATCCCAAATCTATATCGTGGATATTCTGTCGAATTCAATAAGAGTTGTATATTTTTAAGACCATTATGACCCCCATCAGAGCCTTTTGCTTTAATCCTAATACTTCCGAAAGATAAATTTAAATCGTCCGTAATAACAAGTATATTTTCTTTTTCAATATTCTCTTTTTCCATCCAATATTTCACAGCTTTACCACTCAAATTCATATACGTATTTGGCTTCAATAATAAAACTGTACGTCCTTTGATTTTAAACTCGGCAACTTCACCAAATTTTTGAGTTTGAAAAGAGACACTTTCTTGATTTGCAAAATAATCTAATATTTTAAAACCTATATTATGACGAGTGTTTACATATTCAGCACCAATATTACCTAACCCAACAATTAAAAATTTTTTCATTTTCTGATTACTATTTGTATCAACTTCTTCGAAATTAGGTTTTGTATTCCTACCAAACATCTGAAGTAAAGACTTTATTACACGCATTGTTTTTACATTTACAAAAATAAAAAAAGGGCTG
>MGWJ01000182.1:1388-5588 GCA_001800945.1 Flavobacteria bacterium RIFCSPLOWO2_12_FULL_31_7 | reverse complement strand
TTTCAGAGATGAAATTTGGATTTTTTGTTGAAAATTATGTTGTTTGGTTTAAGGGTTTCTTTGTTTTGATGGTTATTTATAGCTCAAAGTCGGGAGACTTTGTGGAGCGGGTTTAATGTATAGTAATTGGTTAAATAACAAAAACTACACCGTTTTGATGTAGTTTTTGTTTATTTTGTTTTTATATTTTTATGTGACTCCAATTTTCGCCACTTTTTATTCTTCTGATTTGCATTTCACTTACGCCAAATTGTTTTGCAATCATTTTTAATCTGGTTTTTTGTTCAGGTTTTGCTAAAATTTTTTTGATAAACATAACTTTGGTTACGGTTAATTTTCTTCCGTCAGATTTTAAGTTATGCTCTAATAGTTTTTTCCTTGCATGAATTACAAATGGACTTTGTCTGCTAAATTCAAGCATTTCTTCTCTGGTTGCCCATTTTAAATTTCTATAATCATCATTATCCCGATTTCTATCTAAATGTAAAACGTAGGTTTGTTCTTCGGAAGTTTTAGGTATAAAATATTCGGCAACGAGCTTGGAAAAAAATAGGTGTTTGTTTTTTATTTTACCGTCTTTATAGATTTTATATTTGAATACTTTGTAACCATCAGAAGTTCCGCCTTTTAATTCTCTAGCAAACTTCATGTCATTTTCAAAGCTTATTAATCTTCCTTTGTTGGAGATAGCGTAACGTAATTTTAATTTGTCTTCAATTTTTATTTCCTTAAACTGTTCGCTTGGGAAAACTCTAATAGGCATCATAGGGTCAAGTCTCATATATTAGATTTAAATTAAACTTTTAACTTTTTATCCCACTGAAAGCTAGTATTTTACAGCTTACTGAAGTGGCGATTTCGTAATCGTTTTTATTCGTAGCTAAGATACAATTTCTTGCGAAATATAGATTTGAATTTACGACAAAATTTAATATTTTAGAAACTTCAATTTTACATTGTTTTTTATTTTTAGAAATGTATTTTGACGAGCTCAATGTAACACCTCGGTTTATACAAGCATAAAAAAAATCCAAATCTCGTAATTGAGTTTTGGATTTTTTGGTTGTGGTTGGTTTGTAGTGTTTTACCATTAGCAATTTTACATCGCCATTCGTATAGATTTTAAAGGCATTTGACTTTTCATGCTTTCTGTTTTCGCACGAATTTTTTTTAAGATAGTTATTTTGTAGTTGATTTTATCTTTTAAAGCTTTTAAACTATCTAATGGTGTGTTTCGTAACCCAAGTGATCCAAAAAAGAAAGCATCTGCATCGTCATAACTTTTTTTGTATTCGTTGTGTTCCTTATTGAAAGCAGTTTTTAGATACTCTGAGTTATAGGCGCTCCAAGTGTAGTAATCTTCTTTGTTGTTTTTTAAATCGGCTTGTGTGTACACTTGCCTGTTGTATAATTCTTCTCCTAATTTTATTCTTTCGTCTAAAACTTTATTAAATTTTACTTTAAATAATAATAATTCTGTAGGTAGGGCATCCACAACAAGGTTTGAGGTTTTATTTATCATGCTGTAATTTTTTAAATTTATATTTGTTTAAAGTTGTTTTTAGTTTACTAAAAGTTAGTTGAAACTGGTTGCTATGAAGCAAAGTAATTTTATAATAATAAAAGCCATAATTACTGATGTATTTTGTTTTAACAAATTTAGAAAACAAAGAAGTATCGATTTTACGGTTTTTAAAACTAATATTTACGGTTGTTAAAAAAATGTAAATTTTTAAGCATAAGTGAGTGGAAACCCTTTTAAAATAAGGGTTTTATTTAAGAAAAAAATAAGAAGTACTAGTTATGTTTTGGTATTGCGAGATAAGATTTTCTCCATAATTAGGAATTCTAGGGCTTCGTGATGTAAAACCACATCGTTTAAATTTGCGGGAAAGGGTTTGCGTTTTCCAGTATCTGTGTAGCCGTTGCGTTGGTACCAAGCAATAAGTTCTTCTCGAATTGAAATTACCGTCATGGTAATTTTAGGTATGTTTAAGGTGTGTGCGAAATTTTCGGCAGCTTGTAATAATTTTTTTCCTAAACCAGAGTTTTGTAATTCGGGAGAAATGGTTAACATGCCTAAATACAATTCAGTTTTTTTGTTGGTTAGTAAAACGGTTCCTATAATTTTGTTGTTTTCTTGGTAGACTAAAATGGTATTATTTGCGTCTAATAGAATTTCGGTAAGTTCCGTTTCTGAGATTCGTAAACCTTCTAAAATGTTTGCTTCTGTGGTCCAACCTTTTTTAGAAGTTTCTCCACGATAGGCTGAATTTACTAGATTGGTAATTTCGGTTACTTGAGTTAATGTGGCTTTTGTAATCATTTGTTGTTTTTTTTTGCCTCGAATTATCGAATTTTTCGAATAAAAAAATCATATAATCGATTTGAATCTTTTAAATCTGCATACAAATTATTAGCAAGATATTAAACTTAGAACTCTGGTGTTTATTGTTTAAAAAATAATCACTTTCCGTGTTTTTTCCAGTATGATTTTCCGTAACTGCAGAATATTTCTTCAGAAGGTTTGATGTTTTTAAGAGCGATTAAGCATACATTTTCTTCATCATCTAAAGCGATTTTGGCATTGTTTTTAAATTGTGAAGAACTAAAACCAGAAGCGTCATTGGCGTATTTAGCGAAACATTCCACTGGATTAGAATCTAAAATTGTTCCGTCTAATAAATTGATAAAATATTGATCGTTACCAGATTGGGCTATGGTTTCGGCTTCTTTATCGGTTAAGATTTTGCCTTTAAATAACGTAATCACTTCGTCTTTATAAATTTTTATAGCGGTGAACAATCCTTTTCCAGAGTTTGGAATTTGAGATTGTTGAATGTATAAATAGTCTTCTTCTGAAGCGTTGATGTGGTTATCCATTTTTTTTAACATATAAGTCATATAAGTTTTCTTTGCCACGAAGACGGGAAGTCGCTAAGTTTTTTAATTTTTTGCCGCGAATTATCGAATGAATCGAATTTACTTCATGGCAAATAACTATAAGTTGATGTAAATAAAACTAATATGACTTATATGTTTTAATATTATTTAAACATATCCATTCCTGGTATACTTGGCATTCCTGATTGCGCTACGGCTGCCATTTCAGCTTCGTTTACGTTGGTTGCTTTGGTGATGGCTTTGTTTAAAACGGTTACTAAATAGTCTTCTAACATTTCTTTATCTTGAAGTAATTCATCGGCAATTTTGAAGTTTTTAATTTCTCTGTTTGCAGTAAGTGTTACTTGTAATAAACCGTCGCTACTTTGTTCGTCTACTAAAACGTTGTTTAATCTGTTTTTAGTTTCTTCCATTTTTTGTTGGGTTTCTTTTAGTTTACCCATCATTCCCATTAAGTCCATTTTGTTTGTTTTAAGTTGTTATATTTATTCCGAAAATATTGAATTTCGCCAAGAATCCAACATAAGTTGTCCTTTTTTCTCATCAATATAAATAATATTTACAGAAAGTTCTTTTTTATCGAAAAGTCTACTATACATTATCATATTTATTGTAATGCCGTTTTGGAATTCAGCTTTTAAACTAAATTTTTGAAATTCTAACTTGTCAATTATTTCTGTGCTAGAAATCGTGTCAATTTTTGAATTTTTTGCTTGCGTTTTAATAGTTTCGTATAAAATATTATTTACAGCCTTGCATGTTGTTTTGTAATCTCCATCAATTTCTGTATCAAAAGGTTGGTAAGAAGAATCAAAATAGTTGAACTTACCATTATTAAAGGCAAAAATATTTTTACTTTGATTTATTACTTCTTCACCAAATGTTTTTTCAACGGCATCTTCTCCTTTTTTCTGCAGTCGTTTCTGTTCTTCCGAATTTACATATTGGAAATTTTCAGGAATAACAATTTTCCATTTAAATTGTCCATTGTAATACTCGTTTTTAGAAGAATTTTGAGCATAAATCGTAGTACTAAAAAATATGAATAATACAATTGAAAAATATTTTGATTTCATTTTTTGTCTTGATTTATAGATTCTTTATAAAAGTACAACGTTTCTTGTGGTATTCAGGATCAAAGTGTTTCCATAAATTATGAATCGCATGATTGTCTTCTAATTCAGGCGTTCTTATACAATTTTCTACACCTATCTTTTTGAAACTGATATGGTTTTCATTGAATATGATAGACGTTACGCCTTTACTTTGGTATTCAGGTAACACGCCAATTAAATA
>MGWJ01000182.1:0-1341 GCA_001800945.1 Flavobacteria bacterium RIFCSPLOWO2_12_FULL_31_7 | reverse complement strand
AATGTAAAAATGCTGTTGGGAATAATTTTCTTTTTGCTTTTTGTAAGGCTTCTGCAAAATCTGGCATTACGATACTAAATGCTACCATTTTATCGTTTTTATCCATCACAAATTTTATGAATTCGGGATTAATAAATGAAATGTATTTCTTTTTGAAATATTCAATTTGAATGTCGTTTATCGGTACAAACGATTGTAAAGACGCGTAACTATCATTAAATAACTGGAACATTTTGTCTACATAAGGCATAATGTCTTTCGTTTTGGTGAAGTTCAAATGAGTTAGTTCATATCTTTTTTCAATCATATCAGCTATACGTTGAAAATTTGTCGGATCTATGTTAGAAAAAGCGAATTTACTTTCTAACCAAACTTTTTCTTTTACAAAGCCTAACTGTTCAAAATGTGTAGCATAATAAGGGAAGTTATACCAAGTTATCATCAATCCTCTTTGGTCGAAACCTTCAATTAAACAACCTACTTTATCTAAATTAGAGAAGCCCATTGGGCCTTCAATATTTTCTAAATTATGTTGTTTACCGAATTCGATTACTTTATCTAAAAGCGCTTTAGTGACTTCGATATCGTCAATCACATCAAACCAACCGAAACGTACTTTCTTTTTTCCTAAAATATTAACTTCATCCCAATTGATAATGGCTACAATTCGACCTACGATTTTATTATTTTTGTAAGCTAAATAAAAATGTGTGTCGGCAGTTTGAAATACTGGGTTTTTGGTTTTGTCAAAAGTTTCTAATTCTTCTTGAATTAAAGGTGGTACCCAATTTTTATTGTCTTTATATAATTCGAAAGGAAATTTTACAAAATCCTTCATTTCTTTTTTCGAGAAAACTTCTTTTATTTCAATCATTATTCTACTTCGTCTTTTCGTTTCTTTTTATCGGCTTTCTTGTCCATTTTTTTGTCCATTTTACTTCTGGTACCTGGCTTGTCCATTTTTACTTCTTTGTAGTTTTTGGTAAAACGCCAAGTGAACCCAATCCCGCCATAGAAAATACCTGGAGTGGATTTGATATTTGTACCAAATGAAGCATCAAATTGCATGTCTTTTTTGTGTAAATAGGCGGCGCCTAAACGTACAATTCCGTCACTATAATATTTTCCGTTATATCCTTGGTTTTCAATAAATGCCGACCAATTTTGGTTGATTCCACGAGTTAAAGTTAGAATATAATCGATGCTTGCAAATTCAGTTCCTATTTTATTGTAGGCTAAATTAGTAACTAAAACAGTTCTAGAGCCAAAATGATTTTGAGCAATTGCCATTACTTTTGGGCTGAAACCTGGTTCTATTATATCTTGTGGAGCATAATTAAA
>MGWJ01000181.1 GCA_001800945.1 Flavobacteria bacterium RIFCSPLOWO2_12_FULL_31_7 | reverse complement strand
GAATACTTCGTTGTCGTGATAAACGGGGATATTTAGTTCTTTTTCAAAATAATCACCCATCCATAAATCATGATTTCCAACAAAAAAATAAATCGGAATTCCAGCATCTTTTATTTCCGCTAATTTTCCTAAAACACGAACAAATCCCTTTGGAACAACCGTTTTATATTCGAACCAAAAATCGAATAAGTCACCTAATAAAAAAATGGCTTCCGCGTCTTGTTTTACTTCATCTAACCATTGTACAAATTTTTGCTCTCTTGGAAAGCTAATTTCTGGTGTTGGTGCTCCTAAATGCTGGTCTGAAGCGAAGTATATTTTTTTTGGACTCAAAATGTTGATTTTTTTACAAATTTAAAGAAAATAATTTAGTTAAATTAAGCTTTTTATCGATGAAAACATGCTTTTCGTCGATATAATCTGAATGTTCCCTTGTAATTTATATTTTTGTGTAGTTAAAGATATTAATTAATCACTACAAACTATAATGAAAAAACTACTTTTATTATTATTTATGTTCGCTGGTTTAAACCTTTTCGGTCAATCCGAGAATTTTGAAGGCGCAACATTTCCGCCTACAGGGTGGACACAATTCGAATCAGGTACGGGTTTACCTGCAGGACCAAGTTGGTCCGAAACTAGTGTTGGAGCATTTACTTACTTAGGTGTAGGAAAATCTGCTACAATCACAAGAGAAAATGTAGCTACAGGTCAGGCAATTGACTGGTTAGTTACGAATCAGATTACTGTTCCTGCAAATGGGCAAATACGTTTTTATGCGAAAACTGTTCAAACAGGAGTTCAGGGTGGTACTTTTGAAATCAGAATTTCAAATGCTTCACAAACTAACCCTGCAGATTTTACGAATATCATAACTTACACGGAATCTACATTAACAGCAGTTGTCAATGTATATGAAGAAAAAGTAATTGACATTCCAGCTACTTATCCACCAGGATCACAAATTTACATTGCTTTTGTAATGTCAAATGATAATGGAGAAAACAGATGGTGTTTGGATAATGTTAATGTGGTAGAAAAATGTAATGCGCCTACTGGTCCGTTATTAACATCATTAGAGTCTACCACATCTGCACAATTAAGTTGGGGTTCTCCAGCTGGGGTAACTCTTTTTGATGTTCAAGTTTGTCCTCTTGCTGATACTTTTGGAGGTCCAAGTACCATCACATATACAGGTGTTACTAATCCATTTATAGCAACTGGTTTAGCTGCTAATACTTTATACAAGTTTCAAGTTCGTTCGGTTTGTGTTTCTGGTTTCCCAAGTGATTGGTTCGGACCTAGAAATTTCCAAACTGCTTCATTCGGTGATACTTGTGCTGGCCCAATTGTGGTAGGTGCTTTACCTTATCAAACAATTGATAATACGGCAAATTATTTAGATACAAATGATGTTGCACAACCACTTGCTTGTAGTAGTACCGCTACTAACTATATGGCAGGAAATGATGTTTTTTATGCTTTTACACCTACCGTAACAGGTAATTATATTTTTAATTTAGCACCAACAAACGCTAGTTCAAGTTTACATGTTTACAGTCAATGTCCTGTAGCTGGAATGCCTGCGACTTCATGTTTAGGTGGTGTGGCTAATCCAGGAACTACACCTAGAAACATTGTTTTAAATTGATTAGTTGCTGGTACTACATATTATGTTATCGTATCATCAAGTGCAGCACAACAAACTGTGGGTTATACTTTAACAATTCAACAAGCTTTTTGTAATCAACCAACAGGATTAACTGCAACAAATACTTCTGGTACTTCTGCTGATTTATCTTGGGTGGCGGATGCAGGAATTACTTCATGGGAAGTTTCTTATGCGCCAGCGCCTTATGGTTTACCAACAGGAGCAGGAACTACAACAGGAATTCCTTTCTCTGCAACAGGATTAATACCTGGAATTGTTTATCAATATTATGTAAGAGCAAATTGTAATGATGGTAACTTTAGTATTTGGTCTGGACCGTTTACTTTTATTATGCCACAAGTTGCCACTCCATTAAACTTTATTGATGGTTTTGAAACACTTACTGGTTGGACATTAAATAATGCTTCTCAAACGAATAAATGGGCAGTTGGAACTGGAGTTAACAATGGTGGAACACACGCCTTATATGTGACAGATACCAATGGCGCTACAAATACATACAATGTTACAGGAACATCAGTTGCTCATGCTTATAAAGATTTTGTAATTCCTGCTGGAGCTACACAATTAGATTTAACTTTTGACTGGCGTTCATCTGGAGAAACGGCTACCGATTATTTCAGAGTATGGACTGTTCCTACAACGTATAATCCTGTTGCTGGAACACAAATTCCTGCAATAGCAAATCATATTAAAGTTAGTAACGATTTAGCTTCGATACCAACTTTTATCACACAAAATTATACTTTAAATGCTACTCCATATGCTGGAGGAACAATGCGTTTAGCTTTTGAGTGGAGAAATAATAATACAGCAGGAAATCAACCTCCAGCTGCAATTGATAACGTAAAATTAGATTTAATTACTTGTCCTAAACCAGGAAGTTTAGTTATTTCTAATATTTTATATAACTCAGCTCAGTTAACTTGGGTTAATGGAGCAACAGAAACACAATGGGAAGTCCTTGTTTTACCTGCTGGTTCGCCAGCTCCAAATGCAACAGCAGTTGGAGTAACAACTACAACAGGAAGTCCTTACATGATTACAGGATTAACTTCTGTAACATGTTATGATGTTTATGTAAGAGCAAAATGTGGACCTACAGAAGTTAGTTTATGGTCTATTCCAGTAAATTTCTGTACTACACCAAACTACTGTGCTGGAGATCATTTTTATGACACAGGAGGAGTTTCTGGAAATTATTCAAACAACCAAAATATAACCTCTATAATTTGTCCAGATAATGCTGGAGATATTGTAACAGTTGTATTTAATGATTTTAATCTTGCTACGGGTGATAATTTAGTAATTAGAGATGGAAATTTACCAACTTCACCGATTGTTGGTACTTATACAGGAACTGCATTGCCGCCATCATTCTCTGCAACTTCTGCTAGTGGATGTTTAACATTTGTATTTACTTCTAACGCAACTACTACAAGTGCTGGATGGGACGCAACTATTTACTGTACACCACCAATTACTTGTTTTAAACCAGTAACTTTAGGAACTATTACAGTTGGAGCAACTACTGCAACTTTAACATGGACAGAATCTGGAACAGCAACACAATGGGAAATTTTAGTTTTACCATTTGGTTCAAATGCTCCAATATTAGGACAACCTGGAGTTCCTGTGAATTTCCCACCTCCTTATGTTGTAACAGGTTTATCGCCTTCATCAGCTTATACTTTTTATGTTAGAGCTATCTGTTCATCTACAAATGCAAGTTTTTGGTCTGATGGATTTACATTCTTTACTACGCCAATAAATGATTTATGTGCCAACGCAACGGTTGCTTCGATTAACGATGACTTAAATTGTTCACTTTTAAATCATGGAACACTTGCAGGTGCTTCAAACTCTGGAGGTCTTCCAGCAGGTTGTACTACTACAGCAAATGATGTATGGTATCAGTTCGTAGCTACAAAGCCAACATATATTATGAATATGTTGAACGAAACTGCAGGTACTGTAAACTATTCTATTTATACGGGTGGTTGTGGTTCATTAACTACATCAGCAACTCCATATTGTGCTTTAACAAATCAAAATACAATTAATAACTTAACTGTTGGTCAAACTTATTACGTTAGAGTTTACAGTAGTACAGGTTCTATTGCTGAATTTGATTTATGTATCGGTGCAATTCCTTGTCCAGAGGCAATTCCATTATGTTCTACACCATTGACTTATCCAAACACAACAAATATTGCTAATTTAGGTTCATTTGGTTGTTTAGGAACTTCACCAAATGCAAGTTTCTTCTTTTTAGAAACTACAGTGGCAGGAACATTAAGTTATACTATTTCTCAGACTTCTGGGGATGTTGATTATGCATTATGGGGACCTTATCCTAGTAGAAGTAATGGTTGTGGATTCATTCCAAATGGTTCGCCAATTAGATGTAGTTATTCAACTGCTGCAGTAGAAACATTTACATTGCCTGCTTTACCAGGACAAGTTTATATTTTAATGGTAACCAACTTTGTGAATACAGCAGGAACCATTACAATTGGTGCTAACCCTACAAATACTGCTCAAACAGCTTGTTATACTTATAATACTTTTAATTATTCTTCAGTGACTTATTGTAATTCTGCTGCAAACGAAACACCAACATTAGTTGCTGGTGCAGTTGCAGGAACTTATACAGCTTCACCTGCAGGATTAAATATCAATTCTACTACTGGTGAAATAAACTTCTCATTAAGTACACCTGGAACGTATACTGTTACTAGTACTACAATTCCAACTTTACCGGCTCCGGCGTTAAATGATCCAATCATAACTACGAGAACAGTAATTGTTACACCTACTCCAAATGCAACTATTGCATATAGCAGTGCTTCATACTGTAAATCTAACTCAACTTTACAACCCGTAACTGTTACAGGTAATGGTGGTACAGGTAGTTATTATTCTGCTACTCCAGCAGGTTTAGAGTATGCTTTAGATCCAGTTACTGGAAGTATCATACCAGTTTTAGGAAATGTTGGAATTTATACAGTTACTTTTACCGTACCAGCTCAAGGTGGATGTCCTCAATATACTACAACTACTCAAGTTGAAATTTTGGCATCGCCAGTAATTCCTGCTCAAGTAGATATTAATGCATGTAACAGTTATATTTTACCTGCTTTAACAGTTGGTAATTATTATACTGCAACAGGAGGTACAGGAACACCTTTAAATGCTGGTGATGTTATTACTACAAACCAAACTATTTATGTATATGCTACTAATGGAATCTGTTCTTCAGAAGATCCATTTAATGTAAATATTGTTTCAATACCAACTCCAACTTTCGATTATTTAACACAACCTACTTGTGCTGTACAAACAGGTTCGATAAATATTACTGCACCAGTTGCGGTAGGAGGTACAATTCCAACTAACTTATTTATTTCGGAAGTTACAGATGCGAATACAGGTTCATTAACTTATGTAGAGTTATTCAATGGAACAGGTGCTCCAATAAATCTTGCTGGATATAAATTGAGAACATTCAATAACGGTAGTGGAACAGTTACTGGAGGATGTGATAATGTTTTATCAGGAACTATCGCTAATAATTCAACTTTTGTAATCAAATTAAGTAACGATGCCAATATACCAGGTGTAGTTCCAAATCTTTCATTTACTGGTTGTTCAGCTGTAAATGATAATGATAATATTAGACTTACAACTTCTGCAAATGTATTAGTTGATATTTGGGGATTAACTACAAATACTTCATTTACACCTTCAGGACAGCCAGGTTATACTTACAGAAGATTAGCAAGTGCAACTCCACTTCCTAGTACTACATGGGTGCCAGGAGATTGGACAGCTATCGATCCTGAAAATTATTCTGATTTAGGTCAGTATACATTAAACAGTTCAAGTTATGAATACAGTGTTGATGGAGGTGCTTATCAAACAAACACCACATTTACAGGAAT
>MGWJ01000180.1 GCA_001800945.1 Flavobacteria bacterium RIFCSPLOWO2_12_FULL_31_7 | reverse complement strand
TAATTTTTCTTGATTGTTCAAGCGGTTCTTTTTCTGTCGCCTAAATATTGGTAATGTTTTTAACCAATAGGTAGTTTTTTCTTTCATAAGTTGTTTTTTAAATGTTACTTGATTGAGCATTCTTATGAAATTTAAGAATTTCATAAACTAATTTTTTTCATTATTTCTTTGGTTATAAAATAATGAAACATGTAGGTTAGAATTTTTTAAAGACAAATGACTTTAAATGATTTATTTAAACGAGGGGAGGTTTAAAATATCGCCGTAAAGATATATCAGTTTTAACCAGAAATTTATAGGTAGTAATACCTGTTTTTTCTCATAGGTATTTCTACCTGGTTACTTTTCATAAAAATTCAGTAAACTTGTTGGCTGTAATTCAAATTTCAAAATTTAGTTTCTGTAAGAAAAATAGCAACACATTAAAAGTTAAAAGAAAAAGTAACTTTTTAAATAATCGTTATTGTTATTTGATTGCTTATTTTATCTTTGTAAGTTGATGCAAATGATTTTATATGTCTAAAAGTAATAATAAAAGAAGAGAAGCCTTACTATATCACGCGAAACCAACACCTGGGAAAATTCAAGTGTTGCCTACTAAAAAATATGCTACCCAGCGCGACTTGTCCTTGGCGTATTCGCCAGGAGTAGCAGAGCCGTGTTTGGAAATTGCAAAAGATGTTAATAACGTTTACAAATACACGGCTAAAGGAAATTTAGTGGCTGTAATTACCAATGGAACTGCCGTTTTAGGTTTAGGCGATATCGGCCCAGAAGCTTCTAAACCCGTAATGGAAGGTAAAGCATTATTGTTTAAAATATTTTCAGATATTGATGTGTTTGATATTGAAGTAGATGCTACAGATATTGATAAATTCGTTGAAACGGTAAAAGCTATCGCACCAACATTTGGTGGGATTAATTTAGAAGATATCAAAGCACCAGAATCTTTCGAAATTGAAAGAAGGTTGGTGGAAGAACTGAATATTCCTGTGATGCATGATGATCAACATGGAACAGCAATTATTTCTTCAGCAGCACTTTTAAATGCTTTGGATATCGCTGAAAAAGATATTTCTAAAATTAAAGTGGTAGTTTCAGGAGCAGGTTCAGCAGCTTTAGCTTGCGCGAATTTATACGTTTTATTAGGTGTGAAACCTGAAAATTTATACATGTTCGATGTTAACGGATTACTTACCACTTGTAGAGAAGATGTTTCCGAATTACAAATGCGTTACGCAAAATCTTGTAATCCAGCTCCGTTATCAGAAATTATAAAGGATGCCGATATGTTCTTGGGATTATCGGTTGGAAATATTTTAAAACCAGAAATGTTATTGTCAATGGCAGCCAATCCAATTGTGTTTGCTATGGCGAATCCAGAACCAGAGATTGATTATAATGTAGCCATCAATACGCGTGAAGATATCATTATGGCAACTGGTCGTTCTGATTATCCGAACCAAGTAAATAATGTGCTAGGATTTCCATACATTTTCCGTGGCGCGTTAGACGTAAGAGCTCGAAAAATTAACGAAGCGATGAAAATGGCTGCCGTTAGAGCTTTAGCAGAATTAGCCAAAACTCCAGTTCCAGAACAAGTAAATATCGCTTATGGCGAAAAGAAATTGGTTTTTGGTAAAGATTATATCATTCCGAAACCATTCGATCCGCGTTTAATTTCAACTATTTCTCCAGCAGTGGCTAAAGCGGCTATGGAAAGTGGAGTAGCTGATATAGAAATTACAGATTGGGAAAAATACGCCGATGAATTACAAGAACGTTTAGGTGGCGATAATAAAATTGTAAAATTACTTTTCAATAGAGCGAAAACCGATCCTAAAAAAATTGTGTTTGCTGAAGCGGATCAATTAGATGTGTTGAAAGCAGCTCAAATTGTTCATGAAGAAGGAATCGGAATTCCTATTTTATTAGGTAATTTAGAAATTATTCAAGAATTAAAAGAAGAAATTGGTTTTGATGCCGAATTACAAATCATCGATCCAAAATCTAAAGAAGAAGATAAAACCAGAGAAAAATATGCACAGTATTTCTGGAAAACCAGACAACGCAGAGGAACCTCTTTATTAGATGCACAAAAATGGATGCGTGAGCGTAATTATTTCGCAGCAATGATGGTAAATACTGGTGATGCAGATTGTTTGGTAACAGGTTATTCAAGAAGTTACCCAACTGTTGTAAAACCAGTAATGGAATTAATCGACAGACAACAAGGGGTAAGTAGAATTGCAACTACAAATATCATGAACACCAAGCGTGGACCATTGTTTTTGTCAGATACTGCGATTAACCCAAATCCATCCGCAGAAGAATTAGCAAAAATTGCGTTAATGACGGCTAAAACAGCTAGAATGTTTGGTGTTGAACCTGTTATTGCAATGATTTCATTCTCTAATTTTGGCTCTTCATCTAACGAAAGTGCTATAAAAGTAAGACAAGCTGTTAAAATTTTACACGAAAATCATCCAGAACTTATTGTAGACGGAGAGATTCAAACCGATTTCGCTTTAAATCCTGAGATGTTAAAAAGCAAGTTTCCTTTTTCTAAATTAGCTAATAAAAAAGTTAATACTTTAATTTTTCCTAATTTAGATGCGGCAAATATTACCTACAAAATGCTAAAAGAATTGGATAAAGTGGTTTCAATCGGGCCAATTATGATGGGATTAGAAAAACCTGTTCACATTTTTCAATTGGGTGCAAGTGTAGAAGAAATGGTTAATATGGCAGCTGTAGCAGTAGTTGATGCACAAGAGAAGAAAAAAAATCAGTTAAAAGTAAAAAGTAAAAAGTAAAAAGAGCCAAGTAAAAAGGTATTTACGATTTACGAAATAAATAATTTTTAAAAAAAAGCCCAGTAAAAAGTAAAAATTTTACAACTATAAAAAATATATGATTGCACACATTCAAGGAAAATTAGTTGAAAAAACTCCCACAGAAGTGGTGATAGAATGCAACGGTGTTGGGTACGAAATTCATATTTCATTGCACACGTATTCTCATATTCCGGAATCTGAAAATGTGAAATTATATACTTATTTGCAAGTCAAAGAAGATGCACATTCTTTATTCGGATTTGCGGATAAAAAAGAAAGAGAATTGTTTAAATTACTAATTTCTGTTTCTGGAATTGGAGCGAATACTGCCAGAACGATGCTTTCTTCATTAAATCCTGAGCAAATAATTCAAGCCATTGCTTCAAATGATGTGGGAACTATTCAATCTATTAAAGGAATCGGACTAAAAACTGCGCAAAGAGTAATTTTAGATCTGAAAGACAAAGTGTTAAAAATATATGCTATCGAAGAAATTTCTGGCGGTTCATACAATACAAACAAAGAAGAAGCGTTATCTGCATTAGAAGTTTTAGGCTACATGAGAAAAAATGCCGAAAAAGTATTAGAAAAAATCATTGCAAATAGTCCAACGGCAACCGTAGAAGACTTAATTAAACAAGCTTTAAAAGTATTATAATTTGGGAAAATTATTAAACAATATTGTTTCAAAAACTAGCATCGCTTTTTTTATGTTGCTTGCTAGTGTTTTTACATTCGCACAAGAAACACCCGTACAAGAACAAGATTCTACTAAAACAGGCTATAGCGTTGGTCAAATTACTTTGCCCAATCCGAAAAGTATTATTGATGCCTATACTTATGACCCAATTTCCAATCGATATATTTATACTGCTTCGGTAGACGGTTTTAATATTAATTATCCCTTAATTTTAACCCCTGAAGATTACGAAAAATTAGTGCGAAAAGAAACCATGCGTAAATATTTTTACGAAAAAGGTTTGGCAGCTGATCCTAAAAAAGGAACTGATGAAGCAAAAAGAAATTTATTACCAAGATTTTATGTGAATAATAAGTTTTTTGAAGCCATTTTCGGAGGAAATACCATTGATGTGAAACCAAGCGGTTCGGTTGAAATTGATTTAGGAATCCGATTTACCAAACAAGACAACCCATCGTTTTCACCAAGAAATAGAAAAACTACAGCGTTTGATTTCAATCAGCGAATTTCAATGGGTTTACAAGGAAAAGTCGGAACCAGATTGAATGTAAATATTAACTACGATACCCAATCCACTTTTGCTTTTCAAAATTTAATTAAGCTAGATTATACTCCAACAGAAGACGATATTTTACAGAAAATTGAAGTCGGAAATGTGAGTTTCCCAATTTCTAATTCTTTAATTCGTGGTGCACAGAGTTTATTTGGGGTAAAAGCGCAATTTCAGTTTGGAAAAACTACTTTTACAGGAGTGTTTTCAGAACAAAAATCACAGTCAAAATCAATCACAACTCAAGGTGGTGGAACTATTCAAGAGTTTGATTTCTTTGCTTTAGAATACGATTCAGACAAACACTATTTCTTATCACAATATTTTAGAAACAACTACGATAATGCTTTAAGAAATTACCCAGTAATCGATTCTCGTGCGCAAATTACTAGAATGGAAGTTTGGATTACCAACAAACAAAATCGAGTTACCAATACGGATAATAACTTGAGAAATATCATCGCCTTACAAGATTTAGGAGAATCGCAATTAACAGATGGTGTAACACCAATTGCAGATAGTGAAATAGTGGGTACAGATGTTACTTTAAATCCAACGTTGTTTAGTGTTCCCGCAAATTCACCAACAGATAATAAAAATAACAAGTTCAATCCTTTAACAATTGGACAACCAGGCAGTTTTTTAAACCCTTCAATTAGAGAAATTGCTACGGCATCTTCTGGTTTTAATGTTACCACTGCGCCTTCAAGTACTTTTTCAGAAGGAATTGATTACTCGAAATTAGAAAACGCAAGAAAATTATCACCTTCAGAATATACTTTTCATCCGCAATTAGGGTACATTTCCTTAAATCAAAAATTGCAAAATGATGAGGTTTTAGCTGTTGCTTATCAATATACAGTTGGTGGTGAAGTTTTTCAAGTAGGGGAATTTGCTAATGATGGAGTAGAATCAACTACAGTAGATCCAACAGGTGTTCCTACTACTCAAGCCTTACTTTTAAAAATGCTAAAAGGAAGTTTAATTAACGTAAGTGAACCAAGTTGGGATTTAATGATGAAAAACATCTATCAAATTCCAGGTGGAAATCAATTGCAACAGCAAGATTTTAAGTTCAACATTTTATACCAAGATCCTTCGCCTTTAAATTATATTACTCAATCTGGGATTGATCCTTTACCTGCGGATGTTTCAAATACACCTTTATTAAAAGTATTTAACTTAGATAAATTAAATTTCACGAATGATCCACAACCTAACGGAGATGGTTTTTTCGATTATTATCCAACTATTACTGTTGATCCTCAGTATGGTAGAATTATCTTCACAACTGTTGAACCTTTTGGTAAGCATTTATTCAACAAATTAAGTAATGGTGCCGAAAATTATGATATAGGACCTTACAACTCTAACCAAGATAAATACGTTTTCAGAACCTTATATAAATCTACTCAAGCAGCAGCTTTACAAGAAAGTGCGAAAAATAAATTCAAATTAAAAGGTAGTTTCAAATCTTCAGGTGGTGACGGAATTTCTTTAGGTGCATTCAATGTACCTCAAGGTAGTGTAGTGGTTTCTGCTGGTGGAAGAATTTTAGTAGAAGGTGTAGATTATACCGTAAATTACCAAGCTGGTCGAGTGAATATTTTAGATCCTTCTTTGTTAGCTTCTAATACACCCATAAATGTATCTTTAGAAAATAATTCAGTTTTCGGACAACAAACTAAACGTTTTTATGGTTTAAATGTAGAACATAAATTTAATGATAAATTTTTAGTAGGTGCGACTTTCTTAAAAATGACAGAAAGACCTTTTACTCAAAAAGCGGATTACAATCAAGAGTCAGTTAATAACACAATTATAGGTTTTAATACCAATTTTTCTACAGAAGTCCCATTCTTTACAAGATTAGTTAATAAATTACCAAATATCGAAACAGAAGCGCCATCTAATTTGTCTTTTAGAGGTGAATTTGCCTACTTGTTTCCTAATGCGCCGAAAACAGCAGATTTTAATGGTGAACCGACTTCATATATAGATGACTTTGAAGGTTCGCAATCTAATATCGATTTAAAGTCGCCTTTAGCTTGGTCTTTAGCAAGTACACCAATTGGATTTGGAGGAGAATTAAATGATGATGACATCACTTATGGGTACAAAAGAGCTAAATTATCTTGGTACAATATTGATCCAGTTTTTTATGTAGATCAGCCTGCTGGAATTAATGATAACGATATTTCTTCAAACAAAACTAGAAGAATTTTTAGCCAAGAATTATTCCCCAATATAGATATTCCACAAGGGCAATCAAACGTGATTAGCACTTTAGATTTGACTTATTATCCAAGAGAGCGTGGGCCATATAATTATAACCCAGTAACAGCAGCAAATAATCAATTTCCAGCATTGGACGCGCCTAACAATTGGGGTGGAATTATGCGCGCCATCAACACAACAAATTTTGAGCAATCAAATGTAGAATATGTGCAATTTTGGTTAATGGATCCTTATACAGGAAATGTTGGCGATGCTGCAAACCCTACAAATACAGGAGTTTTAACCTTAAATTTAGGTGAAATCAGTGAAGATATTCTAAAGGATGGTAGAAAATTGTATGAAAACGGTTTGCCTGATAGTGGCGGAACTCAACCCACTTATTCAACCAATTGGGGTAAAGTGCCAGCATCGCAATCTTTAATTTATGCTTTTGATACCAATGAAGCGAATAGAGGTGTTCAAGATGTTGGTTTAAATGGTTTAAATGATGACGAAGAGAAAATAAAATATCCTGCATTTGCCGGATTAGGTGATGCTTCTGCAGATAATTATAACTATTATTTAAATGCCACCGGAACTATTTTAGATCGATATAAAAGTTATAATGGATTAGAAAATAACTCACCAATTAACGTTACGGATACTAATAGAGGAAATTCAACGATTCCAGATGTAGAAGATTTGAATAGAGATAATACCATGAATACCATCAATGCATATTATAAATTTAATGTGCCAATTTCTCCAAATCCTGTTGTGGGGCAAAATTATGTTTCTGATGTAATGACAACCACTCAAACCATGCCAAACGGACAAACCACTCCAGTGAAATGGGTGCAATATAAAATTCCAATTTTAGAAGCAACTGCCGCAAATATTGAAGGTCCAATTACTGATTTTAGAACCATTCGTTTTATGAGAATGTTCTTAACAGGCTTTAATGAAGAAGTAACGCTTCGTTTAGGAACTTTAGATTTAGTTCGTGGAGAATGGAGAAGATATGTAAATTCTTTAGATGCCTTAGATTCAGATGTTTCTGATGATGATACCGGTTTTGATGTGGTAGCTGTTAACGTTCAAGAAAACGGGAGTAGAAGTCCAATTCCGTATGTAGCTCCTCCAGGTGTAGATAGAGAACAATTGTACAATAACAATACAGTTATCAATCAAAATGAACAATCTTTGTCATTAAGAGTGTATAAAAAAGATCCTGCACTAGTTGGGTTAGGTGGTTTAGAAGAAGATGACGCCAGAGCCGTTTTCAAAAATGTAGATGTAGATATGCGTCAGTACAAAAAACTACGTATGTTTTTACACGCAGAGCCTTTACAAGTAGATGTAGCAGCAGGTAACGATTTAAAAGATGACGAAATGGTAGCCTTTATCCGAATAGGAAATGACTTTACGGATAACTTCTACCAAATTGAAATGCCATTAAAAGTGAGTTCTTTAAATGCAAGAAGCGCAGAAGATGTTTGGTTAGCAGAAAATGAAATTGAACTACCTTTAGCTTTGTTAACCAGAATTAAAAGTTTAAATATTGCTGGCGATCCATCTATTATTCCAGATGCTAACGGAATTGCTTTTTTAAATGAAAGTGTTTTAGGTTCCGCTAGAGATAGAATGAATATCGGTATTAAAGGAAATCCAAATTTCGGACAAGTAAGAACGTTAATGGTCGGACTTAAAAACCCTAATCCAGCAGCAACTGGTCCAATTAGAGGAGAAGTTTGGTTTAACGAACTTCGTATGTCGGAAATTGATAATAAAGGCGGTTATGCTGCCGTTGCAAATTTAGATACCAATTTAGCCGACTTCGCAACTTTTTCTGCAACAGGTCGTTTAAGTACAATCGGTTTTGGAGCTTTAGAAGAAGGTCCGAACGAAAGAAGTAGAGAAGATGTAAAACAGTATGACATCGTTTCAAACTTTAATGTGGGTCAATTATTACCTAAAAAATGGAAAATTAATTTGCCTTTCAATTATGCAGTTGGGGAACAAATTATTACACCAAAATACGATCCTTTATACCAAGATTTAGAATTGAAAGAAGTGATTGCTGCAGAATCTGATGCCAATAAAAAAGACGAAATTGAAAACCGAGCTATCGATTATACGAAACGTACAAGTGTGAATTTTATTGGTGTAAAAAAAGAACGTGGCGAAAAACAAAAACAACGTTTCTATGATGTGGAAAACATTACACTTTCCTACACATTTAACGAAATGTTACACCATAATTTCCAAGTGCAAAACCTGGTTGATCAACAACAAAAAACATCTGTTGATTATGCGTATTCATTCAAACCGATGTCTATTGAACCTTTCAAAAAGAATAAATTCTTCAAGAAAAGCGCGTATTATAAACCTATAAGTGATTTTAATTTTAATTTCTTGCCAAGTAATGTAACGTTCAACTCTAATATTATGCGACAATTTAATCGCCAACAATTTAGATTAATTGACGTTCAAGGTATTGGATTGGATCCTTTATACAGAAGAAATTACTTTTTTAATTATCAATATGGCGTAAACTTCCCAATTACAAAATCATTAAAATTAAATTATACAGCCGCAAATAATAACATTGTTCGTAATTATTTTGATGCACAAAAAAATCCAATTAACGATTTAGATATTTGGAACGATTACTGGAATTTTGGTAGTGCTAATACACATAATCAACAATTAACAGCTAATTACGAATTACCAATTAATAAAATTCCTGCTTTAAGTTTTGTTAAATCATCTTATGTGTATACTGGTGATTACAGTTGGCAACGTTCTTCTGATGCTTTCGCTACTTTTGTAGCTTTAGATGGAACAACTTATCAATTAGGAAATACCATTCAAAATGCTAATTCACATAAAATTAATACGGCATTTTATATGAATGCGTTTTATAAATATATCGGTTTAACCGCTAAAAAGCAGAAAAAACAACCAGTTAATACGAAAAAAACTCCACCAAAACCTGGTGAAAAAGTAACGAATACAGCTCCAAAAGTAATTCAAGAAGAGAGAAATGGTTTTGCTAAATTCGGAATCGGCTTACTTACGTCTGTAAAAAACATTCAAGTTAATTATTCAGAATCAGGCGGAACTTTATTGCCAGGATATTTACCAGGATTAGGCTTCTTCGGAACTTCTCGTCCAACATTAGGTTTCGTTTTTGGAGATCAATCAGACATCCGATACGAAGCAGCCAAAAGAGGTTATTTAACTAGTTATCCAGAATTCAACCAAAGTTTCACGCAAATCAAATCTAAAAAATTAGATTATACTGCCAGAGTAGAATTTATTCCAGATTTAGTAATTGATGTAACTGCTGAAAGAAATATTACCGAAAACTATTCAGAACAATTCGATGCGGTTGGAGGAAATTATAACTCACTTTCGCCATACAGTACCGGAAATTACAACATTTCTACAATCTTGATTAAAACGGCTTTCAAATCAAGTGATGAAAATCAATCTGAAATTTTCGATAGATTCCGTAAAAATCGTTACGCTATGGCTACTCGTTTAGCTACGGAGTATTATGGAACATCAGCTTTTCCAGTGGATTTAGATGGTTTCCCTGATGGATTCGGAAAAAATAGCCAGCGTGTTTTAGTACCAGCCTTTTTATCGGCTTATTCAGGTGTAAAAACATCATCTGTTCAAACAGGATTATTTTCTAGTTTCCCATTACCAAACTGGAACTTAAAATATACAGGTTTAATGAAATTGACTTGGTTTAAAGATAATTTCAAACGTTTTTCTGTACAACACGGTTACCGTTCTAGCTACAGTGTAAACGCTTTCAGAAGTAATTTAAATCCAGAAGTTAGAGATCAAAATGACAATATTTTTGCAGATGTTATTACTTCAAATGTCAATTTAACAGAACAATTTAATCCATTAATTAATGTGAATTTTGAATTGAAAAACTCATTAAACATTATGGCTGAAATGAAAAGAGACAGAAGTTTAAATATGAGTTTCGATAATAATTTATTAACGGAAGTTCAAGGAAACGACTATACGGTTCGTGTAGGTTACAGAATTAAAGGCGTACAATTTAATTCGAAATTGGCTGATAATGCACAAGGAATGATTAAGAGTGATATTGATTTAAAAGCTGATTTCACTTTACGTCAAAACATGACGATTGTTAGGTATTTAGATTACGATAATAACCAATTAGGTGGTGGGCAAAATATTTGGTCATTTAAACTATCAGCAGCTTATGCATTTAGTAAGAATTTCACTGCGAGGTTTTTCTATGATCATCAATTTTCTAAAGCTGTTATTTCAACTGCATTTCCACTTACAAACATTCGTTCTGGCTTTACTTTGATATATAATTTTGGAAATTAATTTTAAGTCAAAAGTCGAAGGTTGAAAAGTAATAACTTGCGACTTTAAAGAATATAATTTACATTTGTCGAATATAAAACACAATTAAAGAGAAATGAATATACCAGCAAACTTAAAGTACACAAAAGACCACGAGTGGGTTTCAATTGATGGAGATGTAGCAACTGTAGGAATTACTGATTTTGCTCAAAAAGAATTAGGAGATATTGTTTATGTTGAAGTAGAAACTTTAGACCAAACTTTAGATAAAGATGAGGTTTTCGGTACTGTAGAAGCAGTGAAAACAGTTTCAGATTTATTCTTACCATTAAGTGGTGAAATTATTGAATTTAACGAAGATTTAGAAAGCAATCCAGAAAACGTAAACTCTGATCCTTATGGAGCAGGTTGGATGGTGAAAGTTAAGATTTCTAATCCTTCTGAAATAGAAGAATTATTATCTAGTGAAGCATACACCTCACTTATTGGAGCATAAATTATTCAAAATTCTTGCTTTTTTTTGGACACTTTTAATTTTTTATCTGTGTTTAGATGATTCGCCAAGTATTCCTAAAATTAATTTCCAATACAAAGATAAAGTAGTACATTTTATTTTCTACTTCGTATTTGTTTATTTTTG
>MGWJ01000179.1 GCA_001800945.1 Flavobacteria bacterium RIFCSPLOWO2_12_FULL_31_7 | reverse complement strand
TCTATCAAAAATGATGAAGATGAAGATCCTGTACCTAGGCAATAAACTTTCTCAACATGGTATCAATGCCACTACGGTTGAAACTTTAGGCGCACATTTGTCTGATTCTGGTTTTCAGGTAGTTTCTTATTCATCCAAAAGAAATAGTTTTTTAAGACTTTTTGACATGCTTTTCGGAATCTTGAAACATAGAAATTCCGATTATATACTAATTGATACTTACAGTACTTCTGCTTTTTGGTTTGCTTTTTTAAGTAGTCAGTTGGCGAGATGGTTAGGTATTAAATATATTCCTATTTTACATGGTGGTAATTTACCTAACAGATTACTTTCGAGTCCTAAGTTGTGCAAGTGGTTGTTCCTTCCTGCATATATAAATGTTTCTCCATCGGAATATTTGAAATTTCATTTTGAAAAATTTGGAATTTCTAATGTCATTTGTATTCCGAATGCTATTTCTGTTTCTGATTATACCTTCAAAGAAAGATCTGTTTTTTATCCCAAATTACTTTGGGTTCGTGCTTTTGCTACCATTTATAATCCTACTATGGCTATTGATGTGTTGCATTTGCTTCAAAAAAAATATCCTGAGACAACTTTAACTATGGTTGGACCTGATAAAGACGGAAGTTTAGAAGAAACAAAAAAATACGCCAATCAATTGAAATTGAACGTAAATTTTACAGGGAAATTATCCAAAGCAGCTTGGACTGATTTAGCTCAACATCACGATATTTTTATTAATACTACTCATTTTGATAACATGCCTGTGAGTGTTTTAGAAGCTATGGCTTTAGGTTTGCCTGTTGTTTCAACTAATGTTGGTGGTTTACCTTTTTTAATTACTTCTCCAGAAAATGGTTATTTGGTTGCTGCTAATGATGCGGCTGCAATGGCTGCTCAAATTGAAACTATAATCAATTTTCCACAGTTAACAAGAGAAATTAGTAGTCGTGCTAAAACTAAAGTTTCTCAGATGGATTGGAAAGTTGTTGAAAATCAATGGCTTAAATTGTTGCGATAATACTATGAAATATGTTTGCTTTTTAAGCATTTATCTGTATATTTCGATTTCAAAAGAATGCAATGACAAAACCATATAGAAAACATTTCGAAATTTCAGAACGCAAAATTCTCTTGCGCTTCTTTGATGTGCTTTTTGTTGTGGGATTTTTATTTTTATTACACGCGTTTACCGATTTAAAATATTTCGCAGCGTTATATCAAAATTATTATTGGATTGCTGTTTTAGCTATTTATCTGAATTTATTGGGTACAGTTTTTGAAATGTATAATTTGGTTATTATCAGTTTTGCTAACAAAATTACTAAAGGATTATTGCTGACTTCCTTTTTTACCACCCTGTTTTTTATTTTCACACCTATAGTTACGCCTTCTTTTCCTGCAAAAAGAGTTGAGTTGTTTTTACTTTTTTTGGTAATTTTATTAGCCTTAACGGTTTGGAGGTTGTTGTATATTTATTTATTAGCCTCTAAACGTTTTTACAAACCTATAGTATTAGTTTGCCGAAGTAAAGATTTTCATAAATTGTCTAAGGAGCTTTCTGTTAATGACCCTCACATTAAAATTGTTAAATTTATTGCTGTAGATGTCAACCATTCCAACAGTTTACTTTTAGATTATCAATTGAATTTAGAAGATACTCATAGTTTTTTAAGCTCAAATTTTATTTCAGAAATTGTAGTGGCTGATGATTCGAAAAATACTTCTATTGCTATATATAATAAATTATTAGAAGTTTCAGAGAATGGCATTCCTATAACGCAATATGAAGATGTTTATGAAGATTTAACTAACAGAATTCCTTTACATTTGAAGGATAAGTCGCTTTATAAATTTTTTCCATTTACCAAAAAACAAAACAGACTATATTTGATATTAGTTCGAATTATTGATGTAGTGGTCTCAATTTTCGGCCTTTCCGTATTATTTGTGATTACACCGTTTATCTTACTATTTAATTTGATTTGGAATAAAGGACCGCTTTTGTTTCATCAAGAACGTATCGGAAGGAAAGAAGTGCCTTTTCAAATTTATAAATTACGTACCATGATTGTGAATGCAGAACAAAATGGAGCCGTTTTCGCAACTTCAAACGATTGTAGAATTACACCTTTTGGGAAATTACTCCGTAAAACTAGGATTGATGAATTCCCTCAATTTATTAACGTATTAAAAGGGGAAATGTCGATTATTGGTCCAAGACCGTAACGTAAAATATTTGTAGATCAAATTGCAAGTGAAATTCCATTATATCATACCCGACATATTGTAAAACCTGGTTTAACAGGATGGGCACAAATTAATTATCCTTATGGTGAAACTTTGGAAGATAGTTTGATGAAATTGGAATATGATTTATACTACATCAAACATCGAAATATTTTCCTAGATATTAATATCGCAGTTAAAACTTTTGGAACTATTTTATACATGAAAGGTCAATAAAAATGTAATCTTTTTCTTCTTTTTATTAACTCGTTTTGAGTGTTTTTTATTTCATATTTAAAAAAAATTATCAACATTTTTCATTTTATAAAGACTTGTGAGTCAACGTGGTTATGCGTGTTTTTGGCTATTTTTAGGTTCTTAAAAATATGTTAACAAGTTGATTTTCAGAAAAATAATAAAAAAAATTGTATCTTTGCGCCAGTTAATTCAATTGGTGTTGTCTAATTTATGTCAATCAGACACGTTGTTAAAAACTTGTTTTTTGCCCAATTGAGAAATAAATTTACATGAGAAAAGACATTTTTTATTTTGGAGTTGCAATTGCATTTATTGCCATAATTAGTTCAGGTTTTAGTGCATTTAAAGATGAATCAGTAGACGGGTTTCATATTGAAGACACAGAAGTTTATGATTATCGAGTACCTTCAGAAGATGAATCGAAAAAGTTAGCGCACAGCATTCCTTACACTGGAAAAACTTTTGTAGGATTCAAACAAGCATTAGCAGTAAAAGAATCTGCTGGAATATATGATTTAGTTAATGCTTACGGCTACATGGGTAAATATCAGTTCGGAAGAAGTACTTTACGAAATGTTGGTGTTTACGATTTTAAAAACTTCCTTAACAACCCAGCTTTACAAGAAAAAGCTATTGAAGCCTTACTAAGCATCAATAAATGGGAATTAAGAAAAGAAATTAGAAATTACTCTGGTAGAGTAATTAACGGAATCAAAATTACAGAATCAGGTTTATTAGCCGCAGCCCATTTAGCAGGTGCAAGTTCTGTAAAAACGTATCTTAGAAGTAATGGTAAAAATGGTTTTAGAGATGGTTTTGGTACCTCTTTAAAATCTTACATTAAGCGATTTAATGGTTATGATACTTCCAATATTACTCCTAATAGATTTGCGAAAGTAATACTTTAATTTTTTTGGATCACAAAAATACAAGGTCGATTGTGTAAATCGACCTTTTGTTTTTTCCAGTCGTTTACCGTTTTTGTTTTTATAAATTCTGTTGGTAAAGTAATGTCACACGCCACACATAGATTGGTTTGTGGATGAAGTGTAGCTAAAATATCTTCTAAAAATTTATTATTTCTATAAGGTGTTTCCATAAAAATTTGCGCCTGATTTTTTTCTTGCGACCATTTTTCTAGGTTTCTTAAAGCTGTTTTCTTTTCATTCTTATCAATAGGTAAATAGCCAGTAAATGCAAAACTTTGTCCGTTCATACCGCTGGCCATCAAGGCTAATAAAATAGAACTTGGTCCTACTAAAGGTACTACTTGAATCCCTTTTTCATGAGCTAATTTTACAATCACGGCGCCCGGATCTGCAATTCCAGGACAGCCTGCTTCGCTCATTAAGCCAACATCAATTCCGTTTAATAAGGGTTTGATCATTTCGTAATGTTCACTTACTTCGGTATGTTTGTTTAATTCGAAAAGTGTTAAGGAAGCTTGGACTTTTTCTGGAGCAATACTTTTAATAAATTTTCTAGCTGTTTTGCCGTGTTCTACAATATAATAATCAATTTGATCCACACAATTTTTTACCTGTGATGGAATTACATCAAATGGGTTGATAGTAATTTCACCTGGATTAGATAAAGTACAAGGAATTAGATATAATTTACCAAGTTTTGCTACTGTGCTCATCGTTGAATTTTATTATTGTTGTAATTTTATTTTTTCTGCAATCACCTCGCAAACTTCGTCTAGCATTTTGTAAACTTCTTCAAAGCCTTTTATGTCGCCATAGTAAGGATCTGGAACTTCTAAATCTTGATTGGGATGTAATTCGTTTAAAATTACCTTTACTTTTTGTTTGGCTTTTTCGTTTGGCGCAATTGCTAGTACATTTCCATAGTTAGAATTGTCCATTACGTAAATGTAATCGAAAGTTTCAAAATCAGATATTGAGATTTGTCGGCATTTTTGCTGACTAATATCTACGCCAAATTGCTTAGCTGTAGCCACAGAACGCTTGTCTGGAGCTGAGCCAACATGATAATTGGCTGTTCCTGCACTATCTACTATGAAATTTTTTGGGAGTTTAGTTTGTAAAATACCTTCTGCTAATGGTGAGCGACAAATATTGCCTAAACAAACCATTAAAACTTTCACAGACATGTTTAAATACTTAGCTTTTTGTTAATGTCTTCTACAAACTTTTTAAATTGTTTGTCAGTAGATACCAAGTTGTCAACTGTTTTTACAGCGTGTAAAACCGTGGCATGATCTCTATCTCCAATTTGCGCTCCAATATTAGCTAAAGACGCTTTAGTGAATTTTTTAGAGAAATACATAGCCAATTGACGTGCTTGTACGATATGGCGTTTTCTAGTTTTAGATTTTAACGTTTCCGTATCTAATTGGAAATAATCTGAAACCACTTTTTGTATGTAATCGATAGAAATTTCGCGTTTGATATTTTTTACAAACTTTTCTACTACTTGTTTGGCTAATTCTAAATTTACTTCACGTTTGTTAAAAGAAGATTGTGCAATTAATGAAATAATAGCGCCTTCTAATTCTCTAACGTTAGATTTAATATGTTTGGCAACGTATTCTAAAATTTCTTCTGGCATTTCTACACCATCTCTGTACAAAATATTTCTTAAGATAGAAATTCTTGTTTCGTAGTCTGGTTGGTGTAATTCAGCCGATAGTCCCCATTTGAAACGAGATAACAAACGTTGTTCGATATCTTGCATGTCCACAGGAGCTTTATCAGATGTTAAGATAACTTGCTTTCCGTTTTGGTGTAAGTAATTGAAAATATGGAAAAATACATCTTGTGTTCCGGCTTTACCAGATAAAAATTGTACATCGTCAATGATTAATACATCGATTAATTGATAGAAGTGAATAAAATCATTTCTTGTATTTTTCTTAACCGATTCTATATATTGTTGCGTGAAAATTTCAGCAGAAATATATAAAACTGTTTTCTCCGGGAATTTATCTTTAATCTCTACTCCAATGGCGTGTGCTAAGTGTGTTTTTCCTAATCCAACACCACCAAAAATTAATAATGGATTGAATGATGTTCCGCCAGGTTTGTTAGCAACAGCCATACCAGCACTTCTCGATAATCTGTTAGAATCACCTTCTAAGAAATTATCAAAACTATAATTGGCATTTAATTGCGATTCTATTTTTACATTTCTGATACCAGGAATAATAAACGGATTTTTTAATTCCGGATTTTTGTTCACAACTGGCACATCAATTTCTTGAGTTTTAACTGAACTACGGTGTGTACTAGGAATTTGTTCTGTAAATGGAAGTTTATTACCATAAGTGTTTTCCATTTTAATTTTATACACTAGCTTTGCTTGGTTTCCAAGTTCTTTAGTTAAAGCCGTTTTTAAAATTATAACATAGTGCTCCTCAAGCCATTCGTAAAAGAATTTACTAGGTACTTGAATGTGTAAAGCATTGTCTTCTGTAAGGTTAATTGCCACAATAGGTTCAAACCAAGTTTTGTAGGCTTGTTCCTGAATGTTGTCCTTTATAAAGGACAGACAATTATTCCAAACAGATTTTGCTGCTTTAGTCATAGTTTATAATTTTTTTATAGTTTTTTTTAGTTTTTGTAGTCTAATTCAGAATAAAAACCAATCAATTTTTACCTTGGTTGGCCTTTCATATTAGGAAGGCAAATATGTGAACAATTTTCTGTAAAAAAAAATGAATTGCTATTGTAAATTAAAAAATATTGTTGTAAACAGAATTAAGAGTTGTTTAATGATTTCTTAACATAAAATTTTTAAGAATTTAAATATAAAAAAATAGAATGAAAGATTACGAATTTACGGTACGAGTTAGGTACGCAGAAACAGATCAGATGGGTGTGGTTTATCACGGGAATTATGCGCAATACTTCGAAATGGGAAGGGTTGAGTGGTTAAGAAACCTTGGGATTTCATATAAATGGATGGAAGAAAATGGCGTGATGCTTCCTGTAGTTTCTTTAGAAATGAACTATAAAAAACCTGCGCGTTATGACGATTTATTACGAGTGAAAACAATCTTAAAAAGTCAGACTTCTGTAAAGATAGAATTTGATTATGAAATATATAATGAGGAAAATCACTTGTTAACAACTGGTTACTCTATGTTAGTTTTTGTAGATATGAAAACGGGAAGACCAATGGTTCCTCCTTCGTATGTAACAGATAAAATAAGTCAATTGATTTAGGATGGATTTAACCGAATTTGATCGTTTGTTAGATAAAGAAAATTATCGAAGACATCCATGGGAAATTTCTCGTTGTGAAGTGTTGCTTCAATTGTTAAAAACTTCAACAATTAAATTTCCAATAAAACGAATTGTGGATATTGGAGGTGGAGATGCTTTTGTAATTAACGAAATTTATAAACAAAATTTAGCGACATCCTATTTTACTATTGATACAGCTTACTCTCCAGAAATTATTTCGCAACTTAAAGCGAATTATGGAGAAAATGGAATTCAGTATGTGCAAAACTTAACGGATTATTTGACCAATTTTCCATCTGAAGAGCCAACTTTATTTTTATGTATGGATGTTTTAGAACATTTGGCTAACGAAGACGAGATTTTAAGTCATCTGACTCAAAAAAACAATTATTTCTTATTTGCGGTTCCTGCTTTTCAATCGGTTTTTTCGAATCACGATGTGCTGCTAGGGCATTATAGAAGGTATAATTTGAAACAATTAGAAACTGTTTTAACAAAGCAGCATTTCCAAATCGAATCGAAAGGTTATTATTTTACCTCTTTATTGTTGGTAAGAGGATTAGAACGTATGTTTAATAAAAATAAGAAAGCGTCTATTGATAATTGGACAGGAAGCAGGCTCAAATCTATATTAATAACCACGGTTTTACAACTCGATTTTGGTTTTACAAACTTGTTACATAAATTCGGAATTCGAGTTTACGGCTTGTCGTGTTATTGTATTTGTAAGAAGTAGGAAGATGGAAGTAAGAAGTACGACATAGGATGTTCCAACTCTTATTCTTCTATTTCTTCAATCTCAATTTCAAATAATGTTGAAAAAATGTCAAACGTTTGTTGGGCATTTTTTTTTCTTGTAGCGATTTCAATTTCGCAATTTAATTCCATTTTCTGATTAACAATGTCAAGGTTTTTTTCTTTGATAATTCGCATGACTTTATTCATGTTTTTATAATCGAACGTAATTTTGAAATGTTTGTCAATTGTTTTTTCTACAATATCGGCTTCTTCTAAAGTGAGTTGTGCGGTGGTTTTGTAAGCCGAAATTAAGCCGCCGACACCCAATTTTACTCCGCCAAAATATCTAACCACCACAATTAAAACATTTGTGATTTCAAAGGATTGAATTTGTCCGTAAATTGGCATTCCAGCTGAATTGCTAGGTTCGCCATCATCATTGGCTCTAAATCTTAATGTTTCTGTACCAATTTGATAGGCATAACACCAATGTCGAGCAGAAAAGTGTTCTTTCTTTAAATTTTCTAAATGAGTTTTTACTTCATTTTCAGAAGTAATCGGATAAGCGTAACCTATAAATTTGCTGTTTTTTTCTTTGAATAAAATGTTTTCAACAGCGTTTTCAATGGTATTGTAGGTGTCTTTAATTTCGGAATCTTGCAATTTTATACTATTTTTTTGTCAAATAAATTGGTTACATCATCTTGTCCTACAAGTATTTGCCAAGTATTTATCCCTAATCCTTTTGCTACTTCTATATGTTCTAAAGTATCGTCTACAAAAAGGGTTTTGTTTGGTTTTAAATTGTTTTGTTTCAATATTAAATTGAAAACAGCTTCATCAGGTTTTCTAACTTTTGTTTCGTAAGAAAAATAGATTTTATTGAAATGTGCATAAAATTCTCTTGCAAATGTTAAACCTACACGATGTTCAAATTTATCAATGTGTGTAGGGTTGGTGTTACTTAACAAAAAGATACTGTATTTATTTTGAAGTTTTTCTAAAAACTCTAGTCTTTCCAATGGAAAATCGCCAATTATTGCATTCCAAGCGTCTCGGATTTCAATTAAATTTGCATTTGGAATATGTGTTTGAACGGCTTCTAGAAATTGTAATTCATCTATTTTCCCAGTTTCAAATAAAATAGTTTTGGCTTTTAAATCGTCATTCCAGTCCTTTAATCCCAATTTTTTAAACGCATCAACACTTGCTTGATGATTCAAGTTTAAAAATACATCTCCTAAATCAAAAATAATGGCTTCAATCATAATTTGTATATTTATTTAATTGGTTATTTTTGATTTTAATTTTTTGATTCGGTTTAAAATTAAAATCGGGTTTTTTTATGCCTTCAATGCTTTTGTTTTCAGAAATAAAAACTCGGGCTTCGTCCCATAAATTGCTATCAATAAATTGCTGTAAAGTAAATGTGCCACCTTCAATAATAACAGATTGAATATTTTTATCGTATAAATTATTTAAAATATTCGAGATTAAAAGGGTATCAAAGATACTAAATTCGTAAATACAATTTTCCGAATTTAAACAATTTTCTACTTCTGTAAAAACTATTGTAGGATTTTCTTTGTTTTTTACATTAAAATCAGCTGGAATTTTATTTCTTCGGTCTAAAACAATTCGTGTTGGATGTTGTCCAAACCAATCTCTGGCATCTAAATTCGGATTGTCATTTAAAACCGTATTCGTACCCACCAAAATAGCTTGTTCTTCAGTACGATATTTATGGACTAATTGTCGAGAATACTGATTTGAAATCGCAATTGAAGATTTTGTATGATTCACCAAAGGCGCAATAAATCCATCAGCGGTTTCTGCCCATTTTAAAATGATATAAGGTCTTTTTTTGTTATGAAACGTAAAAAAGCGTTTGTTAATTTCTAAACATTCTTTTTCTAAAATATTCAAAGTGACTTTGCAACCTGCGTTGGTTAATTTTTCAATGCCTTTTCCAGCCACTTCCGAATAACTATCAATACAACCAATTACCACTTTTGGGATTTTATGTTCGATAATCAAATTGGCGCACGGCGGTGTTTTTCCAAAATGACTACAAGGTTCTAAATTCACATAAATAGTACTTTCAGAAAGTAATTCTTTGTTTTTAACCGAATTTATGGCGTTCACTTCTGCATGAGGTTCGCCTGCTTTTTTATGCCAACCTTCACCAATAATTTTTCCGTTGTGTACAATCACACTTCCTACTAATGGATTCGGATAGGTAGTACCCAAACCATTTTTGGCCAATTGCAAACAACGTTTCATGTAAATTTCATGCTCAATCATCTTACAAATTTAGTACTTTTACATTTTATATTTACAAATGAATTATACAATACGAAAAATTGAACCAAAAGATAATCTGAAAATTGCTTCCGTTATCCGAAATATATTTGAAGAATTAGATGCACCAAAAGTCGGAACTGCTTATGCCGATCCGCATTTAAATACCTTGTCTGAAGTCTACGAAGCGGAAAATGAAATTTATTTTGTGGTAGAACAAGACGGAATTATTTTAGGCGGTTGTGGAATAGGAAATTTGATGGATTCGGAATTTAAAATTTGCGAATTGCAAAAAATGTATTTAGCAAAAGAAGCCCGAGGTAAAGGCATTGCACAAGAATTAATGCGCAACTGTTTAGAGTTTGCGAAACAAGCAGGCTATGATAAATGTTATATTGAAACCTTACCGTTTATGAGAGACGCTCAAAAGTTATATGTAAAATCTGGTTTTACTTATATTGATGCGCCAATGGGTTCGACTGGACATAATGCTTGTGATGTGTTTATGATAAAAGATTTGTGATGAATATTATAACTTTAAAGACATATTTTTTTAATGAGCTGAAAGGTATTCAAGAAGATTCAGAAATAGAATCTTTCTTTTTTATTCTTATCGAGTATTTGCACCATTTAAAACGCATTGACATTTCATTAAACCCCGATTTTGAAGTTTCTGAAACAGATTTAGAAAAATGGAAAACAATTATTTCTGAACTCAAAATAGAAAAACCTATTCAATATATTACTGGTGAAGCTTGGTTTTATGGCTATCGATTTGAAGTGAATGAAAACACTTTAATTCCACGTCCAGAAACAGAAGAATTAGTAGAATGGATAATAGAAAGTCAAAAGTCAAAAGTCAAAAGTCAAAAGATTTCGATTTTTGATATTGGAACGGGTTCAGGTTGTATCCCAATTTCACTTAAAAAAGAAATTCCAACAGCGGAAGTTTTTACGATGGATGTTTCTGAGAAAGCTTTAGAAATGGCGCGTAAAAATGCTTTGGATAATGAAATGGTAGTTAATTTTATTCATCAAAGTGTTTTAGAGATTGATGATTTGAAAAGTATTACAACTTCCAACTTCCAACTTCCAACTTCTTTCGATGTCATCGTTTCCAATCCGCCTTATGTTCGTAATTTAGAAAAACAAGAAATCAAAAAGAATGTGTTAGAATACGAACCACATTTGGCTTTGTTTGTGGAAGATATAGATGCGTTATTATTCTACAGAAAAATTGCCCAATTAGCATTAACAGGTTTAACACCAAACGGTAAATTATTCTTCGAAATCAATCAATATTTAGGGAAAGAAACCGTTGAATTATTAGAAAACTTAGGTTTCAAAAATATCGAATTACGAAAAGATTTTGTGGGAAATGATAGAATGATTTGTTGTGGGTTATAATTTCAACATTCAACATTGAAAATTCGTTGTTCCAAATTATAATCCATCACGTTTGATAGAATAGTCGATGTATTTTTCATCAAATTCTAATTCCAAAGCTAATCGAAGTAAAGCTGAATAAGAAAACCAATATTTATTTTTGATTCTTTCGTTTACAAATTCTTCGCCAAATTCTTCTTTGTAGGAGTTAATTTCGGATTCCTCCAATTCCTCTGAATCTATTTCTAAAAGACTTTCTTTGTGTTTTTTGATTAAATTTTCTAAAGCAATCTTTGTGTCAATTCCAAAATCTAACAACTCTTGTAGTTCTTCTGAATAATCAGTTTCATAAAAGTCATTTTGTTTCGGTAAAGTTTGCGATAGAACGGAATAAATATCGTTTTGATTTAATTTTTCCAAAATTTAAATATTTTAATGATGATTAACGAACTTGGAACAACGGATGTTGATTTTACTCATAACGCAACGCTTCAACAGGGTCTAATTTCGAAGCTTTTATCGCTGGATATAATCCCGATATAATTGTTACCACGAAAGTAGTGGCAAAGGCAATCATAATGGCTAGCCAAGGGATTACGAATTCAAATCCTGCTAAAGAAGCAATCAACGAACCTAGTAATAATCCTAATATGATTCCAATAATTCCACCCATTTGACTGATGATAAAAGTCTCTGTGAAAAACTGCCAAGCAATGGTACCTCTTTTTGCACCTAGTGCTTTTCGGATGCCAATTTCACGTGTTCTTTCTGAAACAGAAACTAGCATAATATTCATTAAAGCAATTGTAGAACCAAAAATAGTAATTGCTCCAATAGCAATTGCCGCAATGTTAATTACAGCAATATTTTCTCCCAATCTTTGAATTAAATCATCGCTTCTGCTAATTCCAAAATTATCTTTTTCCACTGGATTTTGTTTTCTAACTCTTCGCATCGCTAAAGTAGCATTGTCCACAGCTTCATCTAACAATTGTTTGTTGCTAACTTTCACATCAATGTCATAATTGATATTAGGTTGCGAAAAAATTGAACGTCCAATTTGTATTGGAATAATCACTCTTAAATCTTGATTGTTTCCGAAAGTAGCTCCTTTTTCTTTTAATAAACCAATGACTTTAAATTTAGCTCCTCTAACAGATATTGTTTTATCAATTGGGTTGATGCCTTCAAATAATCCGTTTTTAAAATTAGCACCTAAAACGCAAACGTAATTATTGTTGTCTACATCAAAAGAATTGAAATTTCTTCCCGATTCTAATTCGAAACCATTGTTGGGAATAAAATTTTCATCGGCGCCTAAAATGGTAATTTCTGGATCTGTTTTTTTATTGTCGAATTTTACTTCTGCAGTTGCTGAAGCTGTAAAAGATAAAGAAGTAGCGGCAAACGGAAATTCAAATTTGTCTTTGAAACCTTTAGCTTGTGGATAGCTAATAATCGGATTAACTTTTTGTTCACCATCATTTTGGTTAATTTGTTCCGAAAAATCATATTGACTAATCGAAAAGGTATTTGCTCCCATAGAAGCAAAATTTCCAAATAAATTATTTTCTAACGCTTTGGTTAAGGTTAAAATTCCAACCAAAAAAGTAATTCCAATAACAATAATAAATACTGTTAAAAACGTACGTAAAGCCTGACTTCTAATAGAGTCAATCGCAATTTTTGTATTTTCTTTAAATAATCCAACCATGACTATTTGACTATATTTTGTTTTAAATGTTACAGTTTTTTTAAAAAAGAGCCAAGGCAAAAGTAAAAAGGTAAAAGTTTTGGTTGGTAATTTAAATTCGAATTGTTTTTTGTTCACACTTTATTATTTATTTCTTTTTACTTTTTACTTGGCTCTTTTTCCAATTGTCATATAAAAGTAAGATATTTGCACCACAATAATTGATAATTGGCAAATTGCCGCATTGACGTATTACTATTATGGCTCAAAAACCAAGTATTCCTAAAGGAACTCGCGATTTTTCTTCTACCGAAGTAGCAAAAAGAAACTATATTTTTTCTATTATAAAATCAAATTTCGAAAAGTTTGGCTTTCAACCAATTGAAACACCTTCATTTGAAAATTCAGATACTTTAATGGGGAAATATGGCGAAGAAGGTGACCGATTGATTTTTAAGATATTGAACTCGGGTGATTATTTAGATAAAGTTTCTGATGAAGATTTAAGTACTAAAAATAGTAAAAAAATAACTTCTTCTATCTCTGAAAAGGCTTTACGTTATGACTTAACCGTACCTTTTGCACGTTACGTTGTACAACACCAAAATGAATTAGAATTTCCGTTTAAACGTTACCAAATTCAGCCTGTTTGGCGTGCAGATAGACCACAAAAAGGGCGTTTTAGAGAATTTTTTCAATGTGATGCGGATGTTGTAGGAAGTAATTCGCTTTGGCAAGAAGTGGAATTTGTACAATTATACGATACGATTTTCACTGCTTTAGGTTTAAAAGGTGTCAATATTAAAATTAACAACCGTAAGATATTATCAGGAATTGCTGAAGTGATTGGTGCTTCCGATAAATTAATAGATTTTACGGTTGCCTTAGATAAATTAGACAAAATTGGTGAAGACGGCGTGAAGAAAGAAATGCTTGAAAAAGGAATTTCGGAATCTGCCATAGAAAAAGTTCAACCACTTTTCAATTTCACTGGAACAATTAATGAAAAAATTGAAAAATTAGCGACACTTTTAGCTGCTTCAACAGAAGGTTTAAAAGGAGTAGCAGAATTGAAGTTTATTTGTGATGCGATTCACGAATTAGGTTTACAATCGGCCAATTTAGATTTAGATGTAACTTTAGCACGTGGTTTAAATTACTATACCGGAGCTATTTATGAAGTGGGTGCGCCAGCCGGAGTAGCGATGGGTTCCATCGGTGGCGGTGGTCGTTACGACGATTTAACTGGAATTTTCGGTTTGAAAAACATGAGTGGCGTGGGAATTTCTTTCGGATTAGATCGAATTTATTTGGTTTTGGAAGAATTAGGATTGTTTCCAGAAACGGTATCCACAACTTCAAAAGCATTATTCATTAATTTCGGAGAAACAGAAACCTTATTTTCATTAAAAACCATTTCGCAATTAAGACAAAATGGAATCAAAGTAGAAATGTATCCTGATGCTGCTAAAATGGGAAAACAATTTCAGTTTGCTGAGAAAAAAGGAATTCAATTCGCCGTTTTAGTCGGTGAAGAAGAAATCAAACAAAATCAATTTAAAGTCAAAGACTTAGTTTCTGGTGAGCAAGTAACGGTTTCTTTACCGGAATTAGTAGAAAAATTAAAATAAGTTATTACGCAGAGATACACAGAGAAAAAACACAAAGACACGCAAAACTTTTTAGTTTAAACTTTGTGAAACTCTGAGAATTCTTTGCGAAACTCTGTGTAACAATCATGAAAAAATATTTCCAAGAATTCAAATACAACTTCAACTTAGCTATGCCTGTAATTTTAGGTATGGTCGGACATACGTTGGTTGGAGTAGTAGATAATATCTTTGTGGGACAATTAGGTTCTACAGAATTAGCAGCAGTTTCTTTAGGAAATAGTTTCATTTTTATCGGAATGTCCATCGGAATTGGATTTTCTACAGCTATCACACCTATTGTAGCTGAATTTGATAGTACAAAAGACAGAGAAGGTGGAAGAAGTGCGTTTCAAAACGGACTAATTTTGTGTACTATTTTAGGTTTTGGATTGTTCTTTTTGTTGTTTTTAGCTAAACCAATTTTACAGTACATGAATCAACCTAAAGAAGTAGTAGAATTAGCCATGCCATTTTTAGATATTGTTGGTTTTTCTTTGGTTCCCTTAGTTGTTTTTCAGGCTTATAAACAGTTTGCTGATGGAATGAGTGAAACGAAATATTCTATGTACGCTACAATTTATGGGAATATAATCAATGTAGTAATTAATGCATTATTGGTTTTTGGATTGTTCATGTTTCCAAAAATGGGAATTGTTGGTTCGGCAATCGGAACCTTAGTAGCTCGTGTTTTTATGGTGATTTATATGCACTTTATTTTGGCAAAAAACGAAAAATTTAAGTCGTTTTTTAAGCATTTTGGTTGGCAATCTTTCCAGAAAAGTATGTCAGATAAAATTATAAAATTAGGAATTCCTTCTTCCATGCAAATGTTTTTTGAAGTAGCGCTTTTCACTGGAGCTATTTGGTTGTGTGGAATGATTGGAACTACTAGTCAAGCTGCCAATCAAATTGCGTTAAGCTTGGCTTCGTTAACGTTTATGTTTGCCATGGGATTGAGTGTTACTGCCATGATTCGTGTGGCCAATCATAAAGGTTTAGATGATTATAAAAAATTAAATACCGTAGCACATTCTATTTTTTTAATGGCCATTATGGTAGAAATTGTTTTTGCCATTGTTTTTATGTTAGGTTATCAGTTTTTCCCCGTTTTTTTCGTGAACGAAGAAATGACTTTAAATCCAGCTGAAATCAAAGAAGTACTTTCAATTTCTTCAAAATTATTAATTGTTGCTGCTTTTTTTCAAATTTCAGATGGTATACAAGTAGTGGTTTTAGGCGCTTTACGTGGTTTGCAAGATGTGAAAGTCCCTATGTATTTTACTTTTATAGCCTATTGGATCATTGGTTTTCCAATTTCAATTTATTTAGGATTATATACAGATTTAAAAGCAGAAGGTGTTTGGATTGGTTTATTAGCCGGATTAACAGCCGCAGCAATTATGTTGTATTTCCGATTCAGATTTTTACTAAAACATCACAGATAATTTTATTGTTTAATAAAATTCGTACATTTACGCAACAATTTAGCATTTATTATAAAATTTAACTCAAAATAAACTATGGAATTACCAAAATTTGTAATTGGAGATAATACCGATTTTCCAGACGATATTTTTATCATTCACTTAGAATTCCCAAGATTTTTAATCAATTTGAAAGACGATTCAGTAGAATTTTTAGAGGATATTGAAGAAGAAGATCAAACCGAATTAGAAGCAGAGATGGAATATTTAATTACGCTAGCTGGCGAATTTTATGATCGTGAAATGGAACGCTACGAAAATTCATAATTACTTAATTTTTAAACCAACAACTAAATACTATCTCATCTATGAAAATGAAATTTTTTGTAACTGTTTTTGCAGGAATCGCCCTTTTGCTTACCTCGTGTAGTGGAAATAATAATAAGGAAATTTTAAAACTTACTAATGAAAAAACTTTAGCAATAGTTAAATTTAACATTGATGATGTTATTAAAAAACTTCCAAAAGAAAAAATTTTAGCTGATACGGTTCATAAATTTTCAAATGCTGATAAAGAATTTAGATTGTTTGTTAGAGCAGATGAATTAGGTATTGATACCGATAATCCTTTTTATGTGACAACTGAATCTGAAAAAGATAAATTTATTACTTCTTGTATTTTTTGGCTAGATGATGAGGTTTTGTTTTTAAAAAAATTCAAAGAAATTTATTCTAAAGAGTTGACAATTGATTATGAAAAAAACTTAGTTTTTGCTGAGAAAGAAGTAGTTGGCGCTTTTAAAGATGGCATTTTTGTATTGTCAAACAAATCATACGATCCTTATACTAGTAGAACTAGGCAATATGATTATTATTACAACGAATACGAACAAGAAGATATGTCGGTAAGTAAAGAGTTTTATGCGAACTTTTTCACCAGAAAAGCCATAGAAGATGAGAATATCATTGATAATATTGATACCGCTTTAAAAGATGATGCGGATGCTAGTATTTGGGTAAATTTACACGGAATTGTTTCCAATGTGTCCAAAGGTTATATTGAAACTTTAGCAATCAACAGGTTGTTAATTGGTGCAGGTTTTGGATTTAATTTGACTTTCGGAGAAGGATCTATTCAAGCTAAAGGAGAATCTTTCTTCAATGACGACATGAAAAAAATTGTTGAAAAATATTACGACAATAAAGATATCAATTATGACATTGTTAAAAATGTAGAATTGGATAATGCTCACTTATATAGTATAGGTTTTTTTAGTACAGATTTTATAAAATATTTTATTAAAGAAGCTGGTTTCGAAGCCACTGCAAATAAATTTTTAGAAACTAAAGATCTTACTGTGGAAGGAATTTTATCTACATTTAATGGACAATTTGTTATGGCAAATTATGGAGAAACTACATCGAAAATTGAATCTTACGACGGTAGTTTTTATGATTATAAACAACCTAATACCTTAATTCTTTTCGGATTAAATTCTAAAAAATCAGATAAGGTAATGAATTTGTTTAATGATCCTAATTTGAAATTAGATGATAAGTTTTTTAGAAATGATAAGTACATTGCGTTTTCAACTGATCAGAAGAATTTTAATTTAATGAAATCGAACAAACCAGCAAAGAATTCTAAATTAAATAAAGTGACAGGTGTTACTAGCTATGGTTATGGAAGCGGAAAAGAATTGAATGAAGCAATGAAGTCAAATGTGAAGAATCCTATTGAAGAAATGATTTCTACTTCAAAAATTAGTGATGGAAAAGCAGTTTCAGATATAACTGTTACTTTTGAAAAGAAAGACAAAAATATCCTACACTACATTTTGGGTTATGAATAGTATTTCAATACATAATGTTATTCCCAAGTTTTTTATTCCCAAAACGTTAGCGCAAAATGAAACGATTTGGAAAAAAAACACGACTTTTAAGAAAGGCGAAAATTATGTCATTATTGCACCTTCTGGAAGTGGAAAATCAACTTTAGCCAATGCTGTTTTAGGAAATCATTTTGAATATGAAGGTCAGATTTTATACGATGATTTAGATTTAAAATCGATGTCAATTGAAGCGATTGTAAATTATCGAAGAAAAAATCTGCAATTGCTATTTCAAGACATACGATTGATTCCTGATTTATCTATTCGAGAGAATATATTGCTACGTGTTTTTAATAAAAAAGACCTTCAATTTGAAGAAAAACTTTCAGAATATGCCCAAATTTTAGGTATTACTTCTTTGTTAGATAAAAAAGCCAAAAATTGCTCTTATGGAGAAAGACAACGTTCGGCCATTCTTAGAAGTTTAATCAATCCTGCCGAGTTTTTAATTTATGATGAATGTTTTAGTCATTTAGATGTTGAAAATAAAGAAAAAGCGTTTCAATTAATCCATAAAGTTGCCAAAGAAGTAGGAAGCGCCGTGATTTTTTTTGAACTGAATGATTTTCCTTTTAACCACAATTATAATAAACTAAACTTATAATGAAACATTTTGTTAAATCTGCATTTTTGTATGTAGGACTGCTTTTGTCGTTCATTTTAGTTTTAAGTTGTATACAACTTTATAGCAATGCCAACGCTTTATTAGGTAAAAAAAGTTCCGATTCTAATTACTGGATTACCTTGTCTAAAACAATCAATCCGGATAATATTGGAAGAAAAGAATTAATCGGATTCAATAAAAAAGATATTTCAGAAATAAAAAATTGGAAAGAGGTTAAAGATATTTATCAGGTTGTTTCCAATGATTTTAAGGTTTCTGCAGACGGTGGTAGTTTTATTCCTTTTTATACCGATATGTATTTAGAAGCAGTTGATAATGAAGCT